>CAZGRF010000030.1:1578-16495 GCA_964527825.1 uncultured Pirellulales bacterium | reverse complement strand
CTCGTAGTCTTCGTCATCGACCTGTGCGTTCTGGCCGTTCCCTAATGGTATCTCTTTCATGATTCTCTTGCCTCCGCTCTTCCTGGCAGTGTTGCCACCCCTCGATCAAAGAGCCTCTCTCAACACGGGGTGGACGCCCCATCCCCGTACCGGCTCAGACTACGACAACCGGGGCCGTCGATCAACAAGATTCGCTTGCTCACGCCTTGGACATACGGAAGCCAAGGGGCAGATTAGAAGCCGGGAGGCCGGCAGCCGACGCCCGCCCTGCGTCCCTGTCCCAAATGGGCGTGGGATTTGCCTATCCCAGATTTCTCTCGCCGCAGCAGCGGCCGGTGCGTACAGGCACAGTGTTCCACCTCCCGCAATGGCGGTGTTCATCTCAGCGTGGGGCGCCAAGGATTCTGAGGGAGTCTTCGATGACAGGGAGGGTCTTGGTCTCGACCTTGGGATCGTCGGCTTTGCCGGTGACCTCCATGCGAACGACGGCACCGCCGAGACCTTCGGTCAGGGATTGGAGCAGCGAGGGCTTGGCCGCGGCCACGCGTTTGCCCCGCGCGGTAAGCGTCAGGTTTACGTCGCCATCAGTCAGATTCATCGTGCCGGACCCTACGAAGGCCAGATTCTTGCCGGACATGTCAAACTTCGTGATGAGCAGCTTGTTGCGCCGCAGATAGGATTCGATCAGCATCCGCTCGAAGGCATAGTCCGTCGGCTCGGTCAGGCTCAGCACCGCCAGCAGGTTCGCCAGCGGTGAGACCTTGCCCACCTGCATGTCGGCGACATCGACCCGGCAGAGGCCCAGACGCGAGGAGCCGTCGCCGACTCGGGCCCCCATGCTCAACACGGCGTTCATCGTCCCACTGGTGTAGTTCTTCTCGGCGGCCTGACCGAGCCTGCCGGCCAGGAGAAACGGCTGGAGGTTGACCTGATTGAGGGCCACGGTGACCAAGTACTGTAGGACGCCCGGCCCGACTCGGTCTATTTCCAGACGACCAAGGATCTTGCCGTCGTAGCAGTGCCCCAGGAAATTGTGCGCCGACCAAGTCTGAGTGTTCGGATCGTAGACGATATCAGCGTTTAGATCGGTTACGTCCTTGCCCTTTATCATGAGCCGGTCGGCGGTTAGTTGCAGGCGACTTTCCGAGAGCCCGTCCTGGGTGTCATACCGGCCGCTGATCTGCAGCGCTCCACCGAGTTCCGCTCCAGTCCCCGAGATGCTGAGGCTGCACGTTTTGAGGGCGGCCCGGCCGTCGAACTCCACCAGCTTGCGGTCTTCACCGCTGTTGGAGATCTTCAGCGTTGTCAGATCGAGGTCGAACGGTCCTTGCGGCGACAGATCGCGGTAGATCCCGACCACATCTTTCGGCAGTGCATCACCCAGTTCCTTGGTGAAGAGCAGATTACGCGCTTCGACCGTGAGCGTACCGGTGCCACGGACACCCGGCGCGACGCTGATCTGTCCGGTGACCCGCACTACGGGGTCGAGATCCGGGTCATACTGCAACGCCGGCCTCGCTGTCACGCCCTTGAGAGTCACGGCGGCCGTGTCGATCGTCACAGTTCCCCGAACATCCTCAAGCGGATACGCAAACCGCTCGCAGTTGATCCGGTTGCCCAGGCACTCGACGACAATCGCGTAGTCGGGCGGCGCGTTGGCGTCGGCCTTCTTCAGATCGACAGCCAGATTCACCGGCCCCTGAGGCCGGAACAGCGAGACCGGCTGTTTCATCGGGGTCGGCAACAGGTCGATGATCTTGTCGTCCAGCAGTGTTCCCTTCGTCCCAATCTCGAGATGATACTGGTGGAGTTGTCCGCCGCCCGCGAAACGCAAGCTACCGGCCAGCGTCACTTGGCTGTCACCGTAACGCCCCGTGGACCTTCTGATGTCCAGGGACTCCGGCGTAATCGACGCCTCAGCAGAGACACCCGACAGAGCGGCAGGCAGTCCTTCCATCCTGAGCGATGCATCCTCAACCGCGACATCGGCCAAGAAACTGATGGGGCCGGGGCCGTTGGCATCCTTGGCGGTGAAGACCGTTGCTCGGACATCCGCCATACCGTTGACATCGAACTGTGTGTACAACTGGCGGTGCGGCGGCGGCAATGCGTCCCGCAGCATCGCGTCCAGCGGAATGGCGTTGGCGTCAACCGTAATGGAATAGATCGGCTGGCCCGTGTCGCGCGCCGCTACGTTGCCGTCCAATTTGATCTGAGCTTCACCGCCGTGCGTCACGACGTTCGAGACAACAACCTTCTCCCGGTCGAAGACAAGTCTGCCGGTCAAGCCTCTCAGGGGATAGGGGAACTTGCTATAGGTGGCCGTGACGTCGTTCAGGTCGACGGAAACGTAACTCTGCTTGTCGGCGGGCGAGGATCGCGTCAGTCGATAACGGATGGCCGCCAAGCCGCTGGGGGTAAAAGTGTCCCAGAGGTGCTTCTGGTCCGGCCGCAACGCTGCGTAGAGATCCTCGTCCAGAACCATCCTGTCACTGGCGACCTCGTAATGGTATTGCCTTTCGTCACCATATCCCCTCGTCCACCCTTCGATCTGCACGTCCACGGCACCGTGTTTCCCCGACAAGTGGTTCAGCGACACCATCGACTGCGTGAAGTCCAGTTGTCCTGTCAAATGATCGATGGCATACGGGAACTTGCTGTCACAAACGGAGACGTCTTCGCATACGACGGTGCCGGTAATCTCGCTATCGTTCAGCGCGTCGAGACTCCCGCTCGCCTTGACCGTGATTTCTCCGATCGTGCCGAATGGACGATACCGGGCGAACAGCCGCTGGACCGTCGCCAGGGGACCCGACTGTCTCGGAGTGGCCGGGCCGAGCAGCCGAAACGCGTCGACTTCCGGGCTGTGCTTGCTGTGCAGGTCTCTGGCCCGCAGACGCAACTGATAGTTCCTGCTCGCGTCGTATGTCAGCTCCGCGGCCAGTACATCTACGGCCCAGGCTCTCTCCAGAGAAGGGATATCCGTCGAGGAAAGCCCGCCGGCCACCTCGAAACGCCCGGGCTGCCACGAACCTTTCAGGTGGCTCTCGCCATAGCCCCCGGAGAGCGTGGCGGTCTTGATCTCAAAGTCGTACCGTTGCGGTGCTGCTTCCGATGGTCCCAATCGGGCTTCGATGGGCACGGACACAGCCACATCCGTCTCTCCCCCCGAGACTCGGCAATAGCGCAGTTTGCCCCGGAGCAGATGAACGGCCGGCACAGGCCCGTCCCCGCGGGCAGGCGAGACATTCAGTTGCAGACCGCCAACGTTCCACTGTCCAGTGTCCAGGTCGCACTGCACATCCAGGATAAAATCCTCAATGCGAATCTCTGTCACCTGCGGCGACAGGAGCAACAGACTACCCAGGCTGAATTTCGCGTAGACGTTCTTGGCCCGCAAAATGGTGTCGTCGTAGAACAACTGCTCGCGCTCGGGACGAATCACAAGGCCGTTGATGGAGACCGATGCGTCGCGGTGGAAATCAAACGCCCCCATGTCAATCCGCGTGTTGGTGAGGCGGCCGATCTCGGCCGCAGCAATACCGGGCAGCGCCTTTGCCACCCAGAAGCCAATCACTGCGACGATGACAACAACGACCAACACGACGACGAGTCCGCGAACCAAGACCCGACGCCGCCAGCGCTTCTTGCTGAAAGTCAGCTCCATCTCCAGATTTCCGGATCGAATCGCGAGAGCCTAAAGGTTCTTTGCATCCACCACGTCAATGCTCGGTGGCCTTGTCTGAAATGTCGTGACGCCAGTAGGCCCCTTCGAAGCGGATGCGCGCCACGGCCTCGTAGGCCCGCGTCTTCGCCGCCGCGATATCATCTCCAAGGGCCGTCACACCTAAGACACGCCCGCCATTAGTGACAATGTCGCCGTCTTGCCGCCTCGTGCCGGCGTGAAACACCACCACATCGTCAAGTGCTTCAGCGTCCGTAAGCCCACTGATCACTTTGCCCTTCTCATACGCGTCCGGGTATCCACCTGATGCCATCACCACGCAAACCGCCGGCCGGGGGTCCCACTTGAGGGTGACTTCGTCCAAGCGACCCTCGCAGACAGCCAGAAACACCTCCAGCAAATCGCTCTTGAGTCGCATCAGAATGGGCTGGGTTTCGGGGTCCCCGAAGCGGACGTTGAATTCCAGCACGCGTGGCCCGCCGCCGGTCATCATCAGGCCGGCGTAAAGGACACCTTTGTAGGGTGTACCGTTGCGATTCATCGCATCGACCATCGGCACGAGGATTTCCCGCGTGATCTTGTTCGTCAGCGTGTCGGTGACCAGCGGGGCGGGGCAGTACGCTCCCATGCCGCCCGTGTTGGGTCCGGTGTCACCGTCTCCAATAGGCTTGTGGTCCTGGGAGGACTCCATCAGGTAGATGTTGTGGCCGTCCACGAAGGCCAGGATCGATGCTTCCTCGCCCAGGAGTTTGTCTTCGACCACGACTCGGTCGCCGGCAGCGCCAAAAATCCTGTCTACCATGATCTTCTCGGCGGCCAGAATCCCATCCGCCGGATCATCGCAGACGATCACACCCTTGCCCTTGGCCAGACCGGCTGCCTTTATCACTACAGGTTCATCCCGGGTCGCAATGTAGGCCTTGGCGTCGCTGAAACGGTCGAAGACGCGTGCTTCCGCCGTCGAAACAGCACAGGATCGCATCAACTGCTTGGCGAAGGCTTTATCGGCTTCCAACTGCGCTGCGGCCCCCGTCGGGCCGAAAGCCTTGATGCCTACTGCTTCCATCGCGTCGACCACACCGGACGAAAGGGGGTCCTCCGGACCGACTACAACCAGGCCGACCTTCTTCGTCTTGGCAAAATCCACCAAGGCCGCTATGTCTGTATCCTTGATGTCAACATTCTCGCCGCAGTGAGCCGTGCCGGCGTTGCCCGGCGCGATGTAGAGCTTGTTGAGCCGCCTGGATTGTCTGAGCTTCCACGCGATAGCGTGCTCGCGTCCCCCGCCGCCGATCAGCAGTACATCCATCCTTCTACCCCAATTCTCATCCTGAGTCTGACCGGACTCCTGCCAGTTGGTGAAAGTGCCAGCCGGATCGCCTGCTGGCGACAAGGAAGCTATCATACGAAGACTCTACGGTTTCTTCAAGCCGATATTTGGCAGCCTGGCCATAGGAGATGGAGGCACGCCTGATGGTTGCATCACCGGCAGCAGCGCAGAAACTGCCCGGCGCGGCACAGAGGGGCATGAGCACGATATCGCTCGACCCGGACCACTTTTGCATCGAGAAACGTCAACCCGGCGATCCCAACCACACCCAAAGCGACTACGGGTTGGCGTACCAGGCGATGCCTTCATAGATCCAGGTGTCGCCATGCTTGTTGAGGATGGCGTCTTTCTCCGCTTCGTCCATCGTGTAGAAATGGGCCGACTTGCTATCGGACCAGAATCGGTAAACGGGAAGAGTCCACGCGGGCTGCGCCCCTTCCGGGTAAGCGTAGAACGCCACACCCTCATAGGTCCACGTGCTGGCATACTGGTCAATGAGCGTATTCGCCTCCAGCTCACTTATCGTGTAGAAGTGCCTGCCGAGTCTCGGAGACCAGAATCGGTGAACTGGCTTGCAGGCCGGATCAGAGTTGTCCGGGTAAGCATAGTAGACGACGCCCTCATAGACCCAGATATCGGGATAGTTGACCAGCAGCGACTCCTTCTCCACTTCGTCCATCGTGTAGAAGTGGGACTCGCCCGCTGGTGACCAGAAACGATAGACTTCCTGCAGTGCCGCTTCAATCACCAGGCCGCGCTCGACGAACAGATCGTCAAGATAGGCGTGGCCGGAGGTGATCTCCTGTCCCTCGGACCGCCCGCCCAGGTACACAAAGACAGGCTGGCCTTCCCACTGGCCCTTCAAAAGGCCAGGGAAGGTTAGCCAGGCTTCTTCTGGACCGTAGCCACCGTCACTTACGCAGAGCGTGTCGTCGGCGGCAGTGTACGAGATATAGAGCGTAGCGTCGAGTAGGGGTCGATCCCAGCGACTCGAATCGATCACCCACCGTTCGATCCGATCATACCAGAAGCATGGAAGCAGGCCCGCACACCCGATGCCGATCTCGATCCCGCGGCTGCGCGGATGCTCAGCGTTGGGCGTGATGCCGATGTTGACCCAACCGCCCGCCAGGGTCGTCAGGTCATAGTGAGCATCGACCCGCAGGGCAAAATCTTCTTCCGGATCAAGCCGCCAAGCGTTGGCAATGTACCCCGCAAAGGCGTTATCCGCAGCACCGGTGGATCGGAATTCGAGGCGGCCGTTGGTTTCAACCGCCGCGCAATTGTTGACGTCTTCCGTGTACAGACGCCACAATGGGCCTTTCTGATTGTCGTCGAAGTTATCACGCAGAACCAACTGCCCTAGCGAGAACGTTGAGCTCTCTGGCGCGGCACCGCCTCTCGCCACGCTGCCAAGACCGTCCAGACAGGTCGGTGCAACGTAGGCAAGGCCCAGGGTGAGGACAAAGACGGGTATGTTTCGTATCATTTTGCGTCCCCCTTATTCGCGGTCAGCTAAGTCCATAGTTCGTTATACGCGGGCGTCATGCGCAGGAACCGCCCACCTTTGGCAGCTACAGAAGTCCTTTTCGGGAATTCGCCTCCAAGCGTACACTCGTCCAACCCGAATCACGCGATGCCTGGCCGGCACCGGAATTAAGACTGAACGCTCTCTCCTTAACGGCGGGCGACCATTCATGCGCCACAGACGACTCAGCGCACGGGATTCGACTGCCCTTTGGCCGCTCCTCCAAATCCTTATGCCTATTATACCGTTTCTGACCATCTTGTCAAGCACAAAGTTCGTGCTGGTCGCTATTGACGCCCAAAAACAGCTCACGGATCGAGCGTACTCCTCTCATGGCTCCGTTGTTGACTGTGGCCTCCTGCCCGTCCGGTCCTGCCATCCCCTTTGTTCTTCGGCCATTTTCCCGTGCCACTCCCATGAATTCAGTAGGTAATTTGGTGTTCGTGGGAGCAACACCGGTACGCTTCCGACGATTTTGCCCCGTGCGGGAGCGCGCTGCCTCCCAGCCTCAGCGATTCATGGTATGGCAAGGAGATCGGCTCATTCTGCTCGCTCAGACCGTGATGCACATCGCGCCGCGGTTGGCGTGCCCCGACGGGTGGGGAGTCGGGCAGAACCTGCTTGCCGCGACTTTGTGCGTCCGCCGTCTGCACCAACCTTATAGGAGGACGTCCGGAATTGAACAGGAAACAGGATTCCATCCTTGCACCGTGCGTCCGGAATTGGAGAGTTCCGGCCGCGTGCCAAGCACGGGTGTGATTCCGTCAGCGACGCCGCGCTGAACGTGGAGTACGGTAGGCCCATTACGCTGCTTGTCACGGCGGCCTATATGTCCCACGAGAAGAGGAAAGTCATCGACCTGACCGACCCAGCCGTGCTTGCCGAACTGGAAGACTGCGTCCCGCTGATCCAGCAGGGCAAAGGCAACGAAGTGCTCTGAGCGCGGCACAGCGAAAACACCGCGCCCCGTTCCGCTACCCCGTGCGCTGGCTGATAGCCTCGAGGATTTGCGTCTTGTGATTCTCGAACGACAGGCGGTCCAGCCGCTCCAGGATGGCCCCTTTGCCCGCCGGGCCAAAGCACGGGTTCTTGATCAGCGTCAGCAGAACATCGACCTTGGCGTTCTCGAAGGACAGATGTCGGAACGCCGCGTCAACGAGATGCACCTGGGCGCGGTCGCTGAGCCCGTCGCGTTCGGCGATGTTCTTGTAGCCGGCCTGGCGGTCGTTGTCGAAGGACAGCTTGCCGACCGCATCGATTTCGCGGATTGTCACGTCGCCCGGTTCGGTCGCGCTCGGCCTGGGCGGTACTCTCTCTTCCTCCGTGTGAATGACGATGCAACCCTGCATCCACATTGCGGCAAGCACCAGTCCGCAAACCAACATCACTTTTCCCATGGTTCTCCGCTCCAAATAATGCAACGGCGATTGCTTGATCTTCCCTGGTACGGTACCAGGGCCTTGCGGGCCTGTCAATATACGTTTGCCGGCACGAACTTCATCGTTGCAGAGCGGCCGGATATCTGCCACTCTACTAAGGCCGCGACAATCGCTTCGGTCACGCGGCCGAAAACAGATGGTGGGAAGGCAACTGCATGGAACCGAACTGGCTCAGATGGGCGAAGCAACTGGCCGCCCTGGCACAAGACGGCCTGACGTACTGCGACAACGCGTATGGCATCGAGCGGTACGAGCAGATGCGGGAGGTCGCGGCCGAGATGATGGCCGCGGGTTTCGATCTCGACAAGAAGTCCGTGCTGGATTTGCTCTCACGCGAGCAAGGCTATGCCACGCCCAAGGTGGACGTGCGCGGCGCCGCCTTCCGCGACAACAAGATCCTCCTGGTCAGGGAGAGACTCGACGGCGGCTGGACCCTGCCGGGCGGGTGGGCCGACCCCTGCCAAAGCCCCACCGAGGCGGTCGTCCGGGAGGTCTTCGAGGAGTCGGGCTTCGAGGTTCGCGTGACCAAGCTCGCGGCCGTCTACGACCGCAGCAAACACCCGCACCTGCCGCTGATGCCGTTTCACATCTACAAGCTGCTGTTCCTCTGCGAAATCACCGGCGGCCAAGCCACAGAAAGCCACGAAACCACCGGCGTGGACTTCTTCGCCGAAGACAATATCCCCGAGCTCTCCCTCAGCCGCACCCTGCCCGAGCAAATCGCCCGCATGTTCGAGCACCACCGCAACCCCGCTCTGCCGACAGATTTCGACTGAGGAGCGCCGATCACAGAGGCAAGCACCGCCGAGGGCTGCCTCCTGCTAAGGGACGCGATAACGCCGCTGCGGCCCGTCCGATCCATCTGTCTCGACCACAGCGATAGTGATGGAATCACCGGGGCCAAGTTGCCGGTCGAGCCAGCTCAGGTGCTCCTCGAATCCCTCCTGGTCGGTTATCCCGCGCACGCGAAGGTCCCACACCTTGCGCGTCTTGAGCCATGTAACGGCGGCGCTCAGGATATTCAGCCCTTCCTTGCCGGCGACGCACACCTTCTTGCCATTGACCTGGATCTCCAGTGCGGTCATGTCTTTTCTCCCCGCTCGCAGGAATCGGCACCAGCACGTCGCAGGAACATCACGCCTGCTCGTCGGCCGGTGCTGTTGCGTTGTGCTCTCTTGCGGCCAGCTCGCGGACGGTATCTCGCACGGTGTCGAGTTGGAGGCCGAGGTTGGTCAGGACCTGGGCGGCAATCGTCTCGGGGTCCCGCAGCAGGCCCAGGAGCAGGTGCTCGGTGCCGACGTAGTTGTGGTGCATCGATCTGGCTTCTTCGATGGCGTGGCTGATGGCGTCCTTGACCTCCTGAGATTGGGGGAGCTTCTCAACGACCTCCACATGAGGGCGGCTGTTGAGCAGCGCCTCGACCTCTTTACGCAGCGGTTTGAGATCGACGCGGAAATGTTCGAGCGTGGCGGCGGCGACGCCGTGGTTCTCCTTCGCCAGACCCCACAGCAGATGCTCGGTGCCAACGTATTCATTGCCGAATCGCTGGGCCTCCTGCTTGGCCAGCTCGATCACGTGCCGCGCGTGCTCCGTAAACCGCTCAAACATGCACGTCCTTTCCGCACACCCGTGTTCTCATCCACATCAGACTCTGCCGCACGATATTCTACCAGACCACCGTCTACGTGGAAAGCTTTGGCTGGGAACGGTAGGCACGCATCGCCCTCAGCCAGAAGTCTCAAGTTTGCTACCTGCGCTCAACACGGAGACTACCCCAGAGCCTATGCCATGCTCTCGAAACGGGACCCAATGGCGAGTTGTTCAACGCCTCGGGCGATGAAGGTTCGGACAGCCGAAGGCGTTGCGGACAATGCTGCGTTGGTCACCGATCTCCCGCCAAGACCGGTGGCTCGGCCGACGCACTATGATAAGTCACCGTCGAGTAACCCGTTAGCTCGGCGTTAATCGGATTGCTCAGCGACACATCGACTACCTGAACCGCCTCGATTGGAGGAAGACCGAATTGAATATGCTTGAGCGTTTCGCCGGGGACGAAGCACAAGGTCCCGGCGGCAAGGCACTCGTTGTCCGCATCGATAGCGTAATCCACGCACACCGGCTCTGTGGTGAAACTGCTTAGACGAACGGGAATGCTGCCGGAAAGCTCGGATAGACCAAGAATATCCTCGCACACCGCCAAGCCGATCCCGACGGTGCTCGCCGCTGTGGGCAGAAACGGCATCAACCAATCCAACTGATTGGGGTCGGTGTTTGGATCCCAGAGCAGGTTGTCGGGATAGTTGGCGTTCGGCACGCTCAGGTAGTTGTCCTGAATATCCATCTGCGCCAGATGCACGGTCCAATTGTCCCAGGCCCGACCCCAAACGTCCCGCCAGTTGAACAGGAGCAGGGATTGGCTCACCTTCAGGAAACCGCGGTACGCCCAGTCGTAGTTGTCGCCAAAACGAGCACCCACGAGGTTCGCGGTAGCGAGGCAGCGAACGGCATTCACATCCGGGTCTCCGTACCCGCATTCGATGCCCTGCCCGCAATTTAGGACGACCGTATCGGTGACGGTGGCGTATCTGGGTCCGGACGACCAGGCCATCCCCTCATGATAGGTGGACTCGAACCAGCAGCGATCCACCGTGACGGGACCTTCGGCGCCGTCGCCTGCATCGATCCCATCGTCAAGCGTCCAGCCGATGAGACAGTCGGTGAAGGCATGCGCGCCGCCGGAGAGGTAGAGGGCATCATTGTCCCCATCGACAAAGGACGCCGTGGCCGAAGGAAACTCGATGAATGCACAATCGGTGGCGGTTACAGCGCCTCCGTTATACTGGCCGCAGGTGATGCACTTCTGGATGAGACAACCCGTCATCGTCAAATAAGCGTTCTCACCATGACCGGCCTGGCCCTGATTCTCGACCAGGAAGCAATCCGTCAAGGTCACGTGCACCCTATTGGACACGTAGAACAGACATTGCTCGCTGCGGTGGCTGCGGCCGTGACCGGGGTTATGGCTGAACCAGTTCGAGTCAGCCCCGCTGGCGGTGAAGATGGCGTCAGTGAACTGTCCGCTGCACGCGCTCGACTCGAAGAGGAAGCCGCCCCAGGGCTTGCTTCTGTCCTCGGCAGTGAAAACCACCGGGCGCGCATTCGTGCCGTTAACCGCGATATGGCCTTCCACCGCAACGGCGGTACCGGCGTCGAGCACAACGACGCTCCCGGCGCCGATCGTCAACATCACATCGGTCGCGACGGTCAGCACACCGTCCGCAGCGCCGCGAACACGGATGCGTGCGTTTTCGCCCCAATCGACGGACGTGACAATGTCAGCGGAGACCGTTTGCCAGACTGTAGCGGCCTCGATCTCGATCTGCTTGGGCGCCTGTAGCGAATGGATTTCCGCGTCATAGGTAAGAACGCCCGGTTCCGCAGCCGCTGGCAGAAAAACAGAGCCGACACCACGAATCAACTCCAGCGCGTAATCGGGGAACTCGCCGGCCGTGACGACGCCGTTGACGCGCACGCCGGCTCCCGACTCATCCTCGACGCGGGCCACGATGGGAATATCGAGCCCCAGGGGGTACTCGGCAGGAGTGACCATTTCCAGGCGAGCCCCGGCGAACTCCGCCGACGATGACGGGATAGACGGGTATGGAGTCCAGACGGGCAGGCCCCATTCGGTGTTGCCGCGCTCGCTTGCCCGGACGATGAAGCGAATCAGCTCGCTCTCCTCGACTCCGGAGGGTAGCCGGCGTCGCTCCACCATCAGTTCGTAGTACTGCGGCTCGTTGACCTCGACGGACAGATCCGTGGCAATCCGCACACCGTTCAGGGTGGCGGCGTACTCAAAACCGGCCTCAGAGTGAACCACCAAAGAAACGCGGTCCTTGTAGACCTTCTTGTCGGCCACACCATCAACTGAAATCTGTGCCAGACCTGACCCCGTCAGCAGGAACAGGCTCACAAGGAAAACGCAAGATCGCATACCCTAACCTCCCAATGCAACACGGACGATACACCTGCAACACGATGCGATACGCCATTTCTTTATTATACTACTTTTGTCAGAGTCACTGCAACGCGCTCTGACTGACGACTACCTGAGCTGCATCCACAGATACGCATACGTGAGGGCGCTGGTCAGGGCGCGCTGGCGATTCGTAGACGCAGCCGCGTGGCCTCCCTCGATGTTCTCGTAGTAGTAGACCTTGTGCCCCAGGCCTTCCATCTTCGCCACCATCTTGCGGGCGTGGCCGGGATGGACGCGGTCGTCTTTGGTGGAGGTGTAGAAGAAGACCTGCGGATATTTCTTGTCGGCCGAGACGTTCTGGTAGGGTGAATACTTGCTGATATAGGCCCATTCCTCCGGGACGTCGGGGTCGCCGTACTCGGCCATCCAACTGGCGCCGGCCAAGAGGTGATGGTAGCGTTTCATATCCAACAACGGCACGGCGCAGACGACGCCCTTGAATAGGTCCGGCCGCTGCGTGAACATCACGCCCATCAGCAGCCCGCCGTTGGAGCCGCCTATGATCCCCAGGTGCTGGGGTGACGTGATCTTGCGGCGGATCAGATCCTCGGCAACCGCAATGAAGTCATCGTAGGCCCGCTGGCGATGCTCTTTGAGCGCCGCCTGGTGCCAGGCCGGCCCGAACTCGCCCCCCCCGCGAATGTTGGCCAGCACGTGAACGCCGTCTTTGCTCAACCAAGCTGCTCCCTGGACGGCACCGTAGCTCGGATGCAGAGAGATTTCGAAGCCCCCGTAACCATTCAGGAGCGTCGGATTTGTACCGTCGGCTTTCATGGACTTCGGTCGGACCACGAAATAGGGGATGCGCGTGCCGTCCTTGGAAACCGCTTCCAACTGATCGGCTTCCAGCCCGTTGCTGTCGAAGAAGGCCGGCAGGCTGTCAACCTTGGTCATCGCTTGGTCGTCCGACACATGGTAGAGGCTGCTCGGGGTCAGGAAATCTTCGTAGTTGAAGAAGAACTGGTCCGACTGCTCGTCGGTGGAGGTCACGGACAAGCTGCCGAACTGCGGCGTTCCGACTCTCTTCTTTTCCCACGCGCCGTCTTTGAATTGATACTCATAGAGTTCGCTGCGCACGTTGTTGAGCATGTTCACCAGCAGCAGATTCTTGGTGTTAGAGTAGGAGGCGATGTTCGACCGTGCGTCGGGCTGGACGACCACGGTGAAGGCACGCTCGCCCTTGAGGTACTTGTCGTAGTCGATGCTGATCAACGCCCCCTGCTTGTAGGTCGTGGGCCCCACGGTCCAATCCGTCTTGAGCCGGACCAGCATCTGGTTCTTGAAGAACCCGCCGATATCGGCATCGTCGGGAATGTCGAGCTTGATCGGCCGGCCTTGCTCGATCACGTATGTGTGCGAGGTGTAAAACGTAATCGCGCGGTAAATGAGATCGTACTGCCTTTCCGGCGTGTTGATCGTGCTGCACCCTACGGCCACGTCCTCCGCCTGCCCTTCGAAAACGGTCTCTGCCTCAGTCAACGGCGTCCCCCGCTTCCATTTCTTGGCGATACGCGGGTAGCCCGACTCGGTCAAGCTGCCCGCGCCGAAGTCGGTCTGCACGTAGATCGTGTCCCGATCCTTCCACGACACGGAGCCTTTCGCCTTCGGCAGATAGAAGCCATCCTTGACGAACTGCTTGGTCTTGGCGTCGAACTCGCGCACCACCACCGCATCGCCACCGCCGGGCGAAAGAGAAACCAGGTACAGCTCATAATCGGGATACAATCCGGTTGCGCCCTTGAACACCCACTGCTGGGACTCTTCTTGCGAGAGCTTGTCGATATCCAGAAGCGTTTCCCATTGCGGCTCAGGTTGGAGATACTTTTGGAGCGTGGTGCGGCGCCACAGACCACGTTCGTTGCTCGCGTCCTGCCAGAAGTTGTAGAGGTACTTGCCGCGAAACGACGGGTAGGCAATGCGCTGGTCGCTGTTGAGAATCTCCAGCGCCTTGTCGAAGGTCTCCTCGAACCCCGGCTGCGCTTTCAGCACCGCCAGCGACGCCTCGTTATGCTGCTTGACCCAATCGAGGGCCTTCTCACCCTCGACGTCTTCCAGCCACAGATAAGGATCAACCTCTTCCTGGGCCCTTGCCGGACCCTTCGGCAACACCAGCGACAATACCGACAACAGCACGATGATTCGACCTTTCATTCGAAGCCTCCTTTAACCAGCCGAGCCGCCTCGGCCCTTCACCTTTTTGTTCACATCGCCAACGCCATGCGTCACGCAGTGATGATACACTGCGGGCGCCCGACTTTCCACCTCGCGGCGAAATGAATTGCCCCTACAGACAGGTCTAGTCAACGCAAGAGCGCGCTCGTGTTCGCGGGTAAGGCCCGCGCATCACGACACCCATACCCTGACGAACTCCTGGATCTCCCAGGCCGAGCCGTTCCACTCCAGCAGCGTGACCCATCCGGACCCCACCCGTCCGCCCCCGCTACTGCCTACATACACGAGGGCTTGCGTGTGGTCCTCACTGAAACCGACACAAGAAAGCTCGGTAAGGCCTGAGCTATCGGGATACCGCTCGCGGAAAGCCTCCCAACCGTCGGCGAGAGGATTTGTGACCACGACGACGTTCGGGGCTGCGATCCGTTCTTGTTCGAGCGGAACGGAGACGAGATTCTTGCGGCGGAAATCCCTCAACGTATCTTCCCTCGCCCCTTCAACCCGACCCCGCAGGTAGTCGACGTTCACATAACGCCAGACAGTCTCGGCCTTGAGGACCACCTGCGTAGCCCTGGGAAACCATTGAGGCAGCAGATCCAGGTAGACCGGATACGATTCAGCATCGCCCACCTCCAGCGGAACGCGCACCCCCTCGATGCCCGCCTGCAAAGCCAAGGTCAGTTCCTCTGGCCACTGGGTCGCACTGAATGCGTATGTAAGGAAC
>CAZGRF010000030.1:0-1568 GCA_964527825.1 uncultured Pirellulales bacterium | reverse complement strand
CGAAAGGTGCGTGAGTAACGTGCCCACTCAAGCACCTGATCCGCGTAGCAGCCAATATCAACACTCAAACCCCTGACAACCGAGCTATTCTGTGTCAGCGGGGCGCCGTTCGTAAGGCGCGGGGCAAAGATCGGCAGGTCAAGCGACAGCACCTCAGCCCGGGTCTGCCCCGGGTGCAAGCGGGCGAAACGACTGTACTCATATGCGAGGTCCAGCCCACAAGGAGGCAGGTCGGGCCGTCTGATCACCTGCAGAGCGTGTCCGTCGTCCGATACGCACGTTGCGAAGTCTATGTGCACGTTCTCGTCGATATCCGCGCACACCCAGACCGCCTCGTTCGAGTCGTTGCGTATGTCATAACGAATCTCAAGCGTCTGTGCCGTGATCTCAAACCGGGTCAACTCGATGACCACGTCACTCTCTGGCTCGGGCTCGTTCGGGTCGGCGGGCAGACCCTCAGCATCCAACCAGGTACCGGACAGGCAGGCCAGAAACACGCAGACAATAGAACTTGCGCTCAGTTGCTTCGCTTCGATCATGATGCTTTCCTCCACTACCTCGCGCGGCCGCGAACAGCCGCCCTCGACCATCGAACTCGGACCTCGGTATCTAGCGCCGCTCGGCCTATTATGCTCGAAATCGTGGACGAATGCAAGGAATCAGCGTGGCGGCGAACAAAAAGGCTGTAGCTGGCGGACAGTGGCAAGTCTTGTCGTCTGGCACGGGACACTCGTAGGGGCGAATAATCATTCGCCCTTCTCTGGGAACTGACCAGTGGCATGGACGAAAGGAAGGGCGAATGATTATTCGCCCCTACCGGCATTTCCATGGGGCTGTCTTTCGCCGCCGCGTTCTTGCCCCCGGACGGCAAAAGCGGCAGAATCTGGGAGAAATTTCCCGAACCCTATGCCCGTAACGTGGCACCTTGTGAAAGAAACGAAGGGGCAGACGGCCTATGAACGAACTCGATTCTCTGGTCCGGGCGGCGCAGGCGGGCGACACGAGGGCCTACGCCCAGATTGTCGCGGCGTTCCAGGATATGGCCTACGGGTACGCCTACTCGATCCTCGGCGATTTCCATCTGTCCGAAGACGCCGCACAGGAAGCGTTCGTCGAGGCCTACTGCAACCTGGCCAAACTGCGCGATGCCGAGGCGTTTGCCGGCTGGTTCCGGCGGATCGTCCACTTTCGATGCCATCGCCTGCTCCGCGCAGCGAAGCAGCCTGCGATGTCACTGGATCAGGCGGCGCCGCTCCCCGACGAGCAGCCGGGTCCGGACGTCGCGGCCGCCAGTCGCGAAATGCGGGAAGCCGTGGTCGGCGCGACGAAGACGCTGTCGCCGCCGCTGCGCCAGGTGACGACGCTGTTCTACATCGATGGGTATTCGCATAAGCAGATCTCCGACTTCCTGGAGGTGCCGGTCAATACGGTCAAGAGCCGGCTCAACGCCTCGCGAAAGCAGCTTAGCGAAAGGGTCGTAGCCATGGTCAAACGGACACTCAACGAACGCAAACCCGGCGGCGATTTCACCGCCAAGGTGATCGAGGGAGTCCCGCGCGTCGGTTTCT
>CAZGRF010000029.1:0-16612 GCA_964527825.1 uncultured Pirellulales bacterium | reverse complement strand
TCGTTCATCATGGCGACGGACTCGCTGGGGAACTTGCCGGCGGCGGTTTCGGCTGAGAGCATGACGTAGTCGGTGCCGTCGAGAATGGCGTTGGCCACATCGGTAACTTCGGCGCGGGTGGGCCGGCTGTGCTCGGTCATGTGTTCGAGCATCTGCGTGGCCGTGATGACGAACTTGTGCGCGGCGTTGCACTTGCGGATGATGTGCTTCTGGACGATGGGGACTTCGTAGATGGGGATCGCCACGCCCATGTCGCCCCGCGCGATCATGATGCCGTCGGCGGCTTTGATGATCGCGTCGATATTGTCGATGGCCTGGCGGTTCTCGATCTTCGCGACGATGCCGCACTTCGGCAGGCGAGGCTTCAGGATTTCGGCCACCTCAGCAACGTCGTTAGCGTCACGCACGAAGGACAGCGCCACGTAATCGACCCTATGCGCGATGCCGAATTGAAGGTCTTTCTTGTCCTTGGCGGTCATCGCGCCGAACTGGAGATCGGCGCCCGGCATGTTGATGCCCTTGCGCTCCTTCAAGACGCCGCCTTCGACGACAACACACTTGAGGCTGGTAGCCGAGCTTTCCTTGACCTTCAGCGCGAGGTTTCCGTCGTCGATGTAGACAAGCTGTCCGCGCTTGATGCGCGTCAGGTCGCCGGCGTAATCGAACGGGATGATCTTCGGCCCAGAGGCAGCCGGATCGTTGGCCAGCCAGACGGTTGAATGACGCTTCAATTCGCGGGTTTTGGCGCCCTTGAACCGGCCCACGCGGATGCGAAAACCCTCCAGGTCCTGCATGATCCGGATGTGCCGCCGGTACTTCTTGTTCAGCGAGCGCACCAGCTCGATGGCCGCCGCGTGCTGGGCGTGTGTGCCGTGCGAGAAATTCAGCCGGACCACGTCCAGCCCGGCCACGAACATCTTACGCAGGACCGTGGCATTGGCGCTGGCCGGACCTAATGTCGCGACGATCTTGGTCTTGGGCATGTCTTCGACACTCCTTTTCTAACGACGCGTCTGTCGTGCGGGGGTTGGGCGGCTCGTTTCGTCCGGCGGTTGCGTTTGACGGACGGCCCCCAACCGCAGCCGAAGCACGATTGCACCGGTTCTCTCCGGCCTTCGACGACGCCAGTCTACCGACACTTCTGTCCGTTCATCAACCAAATTGCCTTTCGATAGAACATACAGGCGTTATAATCGTCAGTATTTGAGACCACGAGGTCGCGTACGCACCGCGGCCGCAGACTGCGGGAGGCACTGAGAATGCAGGTCGTCATCGTATTCGGCATCATCGCCCTGATAATCGTCGTGGCAGTACTAGGCGCGATCAGCGCCGCCAAGCGTCGCGAGGCGATGGCGGCGCTGGCGGCCCGGCTCGGCCTGCGTTTCGACCCACGCAAGGACCGGGACATCGCGCGCCGATTCAAATTCCTCGACAAGCTGCGCCAAGGGTCCAATCGCTATGCCTTCAATACCTTGTCAGGCAACTATCAGGGCCACGACATCACCGTGTTCGACTATCACTACGAAACCCACTCCACCGACTCCAAGGGCCATCAGCAAACGCACCACCACTACTTTTCGTTCTTCATCCTGCGTCTGGGCGGCTCGTTCCCGGAGCTGACGATCGGGCCGGAAGGAATCTTCTCGAAGATCGCCCAGGCGGTCGGTTACGATGACATCGACTTCGAATCGCACGAGTTCAGCCGCAAGTTCTGCGTCCGCTCGCGCGATAAGAAGTTCGCCTATGACGTGTGCAATGCCCAGATGATTGAGTACCTGCTCGCCAATCGCGATCTGACGCTGGAAATCGATCTCGATTCGCTGGCTATTTCCTTCAACCGGCGGCTGTCACCCGAGCAGATCGAACCGAACCTGCAGCGACTGGTCCACATCCGGTCGCTGATGCCCGACTATCTATTTTCACGGAGCTGATTATGGTTGCACCGCTGATTATCCTGGCCGCGCTTGTTCTGCTGCCGATTCTCTACGTCGTCCTGACCTACAACACGCTGGTGGCGCTGCGCAACCATATCAAGGACGCCTGGGCCAATATCGACACCGAACTGAAGCGGCGCTACGACCTGATTCCCAATCTCGTCGCGACCGTCAAGGGCTACGCCGCTCACGAGAAGGAAGTCTTCGAGCGCATCACGCAACTGCGGGCCCAGTGCATGGCCAGCCAGGGCAACCCCGCTCAACAAGCCGTTGACGAGAATCAACTGGTGGCCGCGTTGCAGAAGCTCCTGATGGTCGTGGAGAACTACCCGCAACTGAAGGCGGATCGGAACTTCCTGGAGCTGCAGCGTGAGCTGGTCAACACCGAAGACCGCATTCAGGCAGCCCGCCGGTTCTTCAACGGCAACGTCCGCGACTATCGCAACAAGTGCCAGACCTTCCCCAGCAGTGTCATCGCCAGCATGTTCGGCTTCGAATCCCACGACTTCTTCAACGTCGCACCGTCCGTACGCGAAGTCCCCAACGCGGATTTCAATTAGACCGTCGCCAGCGGCAAGGCCGACCGTGCTGCTGCGGCTGCGAGGCTCGTTTCGCTAAGCGGTTGCGTGCAACGGTCTGTTACGTGTGGGCCGTCTGACGACTCTGGGTGCAACATTGGAACAGCCGCGACCAATCCACGTAACCGTCAGCGGCAATAGTCTTGTGAGGTGCAGGATCTGCGAATAGAATCTGGGCCGAACTCCAGCCCTGTGGACATCGGGCTTAAGTGAATGTAAGAGTTTTGATGTGTAGGTGAAGATGCCTGCTTTGTTCGTTTCTGCGATTGTCGTAGCGTACCTGATCGGCGCGATCCCGTGCGGCGTGATTATCGGCAGGATGCACGGGCAGGACCTGCGGTCCATCGGTTCCGGCAACATCGGCGCGACGAACGTGGCCCGCGCATGCGGCCGCAAGTGGGGCTACATCTGCTTTGGGCTAGACGTCCTGAAGGGATTCGTCCCTATGGTCATGTTCCCTTGGGTGGCGGCGCGCGGCGAGGCCGGGCCGGCCGATGCCGGTTTCTTCGCCCTGTGGCTGGCCGTCGGCGCCGCGGCGATTCTCGGGCACGTCTTTCCGGTCTATCTGAAGTTCAAAGGAGGCAAGGGCGTCTCCACCAGCTTCGGGGTCGGACTGGGTCTGTGGCCCTACTTCACCGTCTGCGCCCTGATCGCCCTGCTGGTCTGGGCGGGATGCGTACTGAAATGGCGTTATATCTCGCTCGCCTCCATCTGCGCCGCGCTGGCGTTCCCCCTCACGTTGGCCAGCGGTGTCGCCATCGCGCCCCACTGGGAGTTCGCGCGGCTGTGGCCGTTGCTGGTAGCCGCCATAGCCATACCGATCATGGTTGTCGTGCGGCACCGGGAGAACATCGCCCGCTTGCGGGCCGGGACCGAAGGCAAGATCCGCGGCAAGAGAGGCAAGCGGTGAGCGGTGAAGCCGCCACCTGTCAGACCGCCGACATCGGGATCAGGCATAGAAAACGTAGGAGCGTATCGCTGGTGTTCTGAAAACGATGCTCCGTGCCCCCCGGAACCAAGATCACATCCTCCGGCTGGATCGGCGACGACTGGCCCTCGTGAACGACGACGCCGTGACCTGCGAGAACGAAGACCTCGTGCTCGTGTGGATGGCGGTGCAGCGGCGTATGGCCGCCGGGCTCGAGTTCGAACAGACGCATCGCGAAGTTCGGGGCCCCGTCCTCCTTGCTAATCAACCATTGGATCGTGACCCCCTCGGCCCCTTCATGCTCGACGGGCAGCTTGGGCACATCGGTGCTGCTTGCCAGCTTCATTGGCATCACTCCATCGTATCACTTGAGCTTGCGGTCCAGAATCTCCGACACCACCTTGGGATTGGCTTGTCCCTTGGTCTTTTGTATGACCTGGCCCAGCAGGAACCCACGGGCTTTCTTACTCTTCTTGCCGCCGCTGACCACGTCCTCCACGGCCTGCGCGTTTTCCGCCAGGACCTGATCGACGATGCCCTCCAGCTCCCCGGCATCGCTCTTCTGAATCAGGTTCAACTCTGCGGCCAGGACTTCGGGCGTCCTGCCCGTCTCGGCCATCGCCTGCAGGATGGTGGCAGCCGCCGTAGCGCTGACCGTCCCGGCGTCGGCCATCTGGGCCAGACTTGCCACCGCCTCCGGGGCAATGCCCAGACCTAGCATGTCGCAGTTCCGCTCGTGGGCCAGCTTCAGGCCAACCTGCGTCAGCAAATTGCAGACCCGCTTCGGATCGGCGCCGGCCGCCAGGGTCTGCTCGAAGAAGTCGGCGGTCGAGCGTTCCGCCGTCAGGACGCCGGCATCATAATCGCTGAGCCCGTACTCGGCGACGTAACGGACCTGCCTCTTGATCGGCAATTCACACAGTCGCGCCCGGACCTCCTCCAGCCAATCGGGCGTCGTCCTCACGGGGACCAGATCGGGATCGGGGAAATAGCGATAGTCGTGGGCCTCTTCCTTTTCGCGCTGCAGGACCGTCGCCTCGTCGGCATCGTTCCAGCCGCGCGTGGACTTGTTGCCCATCTGCATGGTCACGCCGGTTTCGAGGAACTCGTCGAGCTGTCTTTCGATCTCGTAGGCGACGCTCCGCTCCAATGCGCGGAAGCTGTTGAGGTTCTTGACTTCAACAATGGGCGTGCGGAACTCCTGCCCTGCCCTCTCGATGACGAGGTTGATGTTCGGCTCGAAGCGCATGTGGCCCTTCTGCATGTCACCCTCGGAAACGCCGAGATAGCGCACGATCCGCCGCAGCTCGACCGCCAGGGCGCGGACCTCGGCGGGGCTGTTCATATCGGGCTCGGTGACAATCTCGAGCAGCGGTGTCCCGGCCCGATTCAGATCGACCTGTGAGAAGTTGCCCGCGCTGTGGAGGTTCTTGCCCGCATCTTCTTCGAGATGGGCCCGGATGAGCCGGATGCGTTTGGTCTGTTCGCCCTCCAGCGGGATCTCGATATATCCGTTGAGACCGAGCGGCAGGTCGTATTGGCTGATCTGATAGTTCTTGGGCAGGTCGGGATAGTAGTAGCTCTTGCGGTCCCACTTGGTGAAGGACGCGATCTCGCAGTTCAGCGCCAGCGCCGCCAGCATCGCGTGCTCGACCGCCTGCTTGTTCATTACGGGCAGCGAGCCGGGCATTCCCAGACAGACCGGGCAGACGTGGCTGTTGGCCTCGTCCCCGAAACTCAACGCACAGCCGCAGAACATCTTCGTCTGCGTACTGAGATGCACGTGAATCTCCAGTCCGACAATCACCTTGTACGACACGTCACTCATCAGCCCACTGTCCCAACCATAGGCGGCTTCTTCGTATGCCAATCGGTGGCGGCCTCGAACATGCGCGCGACGCGCAGGAGCTTGTCCTCAGCAAAGGCCGGCGTCATGATCTGCAAGCCGATGGGCAAGCCTCTTTCGTCAAGGCCGCACGGCACGCTAAGGCCCGGAATGCCCGCCAGATTGGCCGCAATCGTATAGATGTCAGACAAATACATCTTCAAGGGATCGTCGGTCTTCTCGCCGATCTTGAAGGCTGTCGTCGGCGCTACCGGCATCAGGATCGCATCGCACTGCTCGAAGGCCCGCACCAAATCCCCGCGAATCAGGTTCCTGACCTTCAGTGCCTTGAGATAGTAGGCGTCGTAGTACCCACTCGACAAGGCGTATGTCCCGAGCATGATGCGCCGCTTGACCTCCTGGCCGAATGCCTCCTCACGCGACTTGGAGTAGACCTCGACATAGTCGGCCGGGTTCGGCGTGCGATGCCCATAGTGCACGCCGTCATAGCGAGCCAGGTTGCTGGACGCCTCGGCCGTGGCGATCACGTAGTAGGCGGCGATCGCATAATCCATGTGCGGCAGCTCGACCTCGACCACCTCAGCGCCGGCGCCGCGGTAGACCTCGATGGCCGCATCCAGTGCCGCCCGCACGGACTCATCCGCTCCCGCGTTGAAGGCGGGCGCCACGCCTATCCTCAAGCCCTTCACAGGCTCGTCGATCTTCTCAAGATAGTCACTCACCGGAGCAATACTTTCATCGACAGACGTGCTGTCGGCCGGGTCGTGCCCGGCGATGACGTTCAGCATCAGCGCCGCGTCCGTCACCGTCTGCGCCAGAGGCCCGATTTGATCGAGACTCGACCCATAGGCCACCAGGCCGTAGCGTGAAACGCGCCCGTAGGTAGGCTTGAGCCCGACGACGCCGCAGAAGCTGGCGGGCTGGCGAATCGAGCCGCCGGTATCGGAACCCAGGGCCGCCGTACAGAGTCGGGCTGCAACCGCGGCAGCCGAACCGCCGCTGCTACCGCCCGGGACCCGGTTGGGCGCCCAGGGGTTGACCGTCTGCTTCAGGCCCGAGTTTTCGGTACTCGAACCCATCGCGAACTCGTCCATGTTCGTCTTGCCGATCACGATCGCGCCGGCATCGAGCAGCTTGCGAATGGCGGTCGCGTCGTACGGGGCGTGGAAATTCTCGAGGATGCGCGAGCCACAGGTTGTCGCACCGAAGTGGGTACACATGACGTCCTTGACCGCGACAGGAACACCAGCGAGCAACCCCAGAGATTCGCCGGCCGCGATGCGCTGGTCTATCTCTTGTGCCCTCTGGAGCGCCTCGTCGCGGAACAGGCTGGTATAAGCTCCGACCGTCGGCTCGACGCGGTCGATCTGCTCGAAAGCCGCCCTGACGGCTTCGGCGCTGCTGACCTGCCGGGCCGCGATCCGGTCCCGCAATTCAATGGCTGTCAGATCCGTCAGTGACATGATCCGTCCTAATCGTCCTTCGCCGCACGCTTGTGGCTCAGGAGCCAGTCGTAGAATTCCGGGTTGTCGTAGGTAGCCGTCCAGGAATCGTGCTGCGCCTCGGGATAGACGGTCAATTTCGCTTGGCCTCCGGCGCGGGTGACGGCTTGGACCATCGCCTCCGACTCGGCCAGCGGCACAACGGGGTCCTTGGCCCCGTGAAAAGCCCAGACGGGGACGTTCACCAGCTTGCGAGCCAGGTACGTTTGGCCCCCGCCGCAGATGGGGGCGATGGCCGCGAAGCGTTCGGGGTGCGCACTGCCCAAGGCCCAGGTCCCGAACCCGCCCATGCTCAGGCCGGTCAGGTAGACCCTGTCGGGGTCCACGGCGTACTTCGATTGGATCTCATCCAGCAGAGCCGCTAGCGTCTCGATCTTCTCAGGCCACCACTGCTCGGATGGACACTGCGGAGAGACAACGATGAACGGCATGTCCTTACCGCGCTCGATAAGCTTGGGCGGGCCATGCACCTTGACTCGATTCAAATCACTGCCGCGCTCGCCGGCTCCGTGCAGGAACATCATCAAAGGCCACTTCTGGTCCTTCTCGCCGTAGCCTTTGGGTAGGTAGAGCAGATAGTCGCAGGTCACGGTGATTTGCCTGTTCAGTGTCTTGGCTTCTTGGTTGGCTCCCATCGCCGCCTTCTGTCCCCAGGCACTACAGCCCCACAAAACCAAGGCGAAGACCAGATGCAACTGCTTGCCGGCTCTCATGGTTGGCGTCTCCAAAGTCAATGGCTGCTTGCGCGTATCCGTCCACTCGTTCCTCACGCTCCCGAACTGTCGTCGAGGATCTTCGGCACTTTGAAGAAGGGCCCGTCCCGCTCGGGAGCATTGGCAAGGGTCGCCTCTGTCCCCAACGAGGGCTTGACCTCATCTTTGCGAAAAACGTTGCTGATGGGCAGGCAGTGAGCCAACGGCTCGACGTCAGCCGTATCCAGCTCGTTCATCTTCTCGACGTATTCGAGGATCGCTCCCAACTGGCCGGTGAATTCCTCGATTTCCGCGTCGGTCAGCTCCAGTCGCCCGAGCCTGGCTACCTTTCTGACCTGGTCGGCATCGATTCTCTGCTGCATGGGGAGTTCCCCCTAAAGAAAAAGCGAGGCAGACTGTACCCCGCTTTGGCAATCAACGGCAATGCAACCGCGTTCAGCTTGCCGCTTTCTCGGCAGGCTGGTAATTGCGCTTCTGGGGCTTTGTGATCAGACCCATGCGAATGGCCTTGGCGGAGACCCGCACGCGGCAGACCTTGCCGTCGATGACCGCCCGGACCTTTTGGATGTTCGGCTTGAATTTCCGCTTGGTGACGCCGGTCACCTTCTTGCCGACGCCACCGAGGTGCTTGGCCTTACCCCGTCGGGAGATGCTCCTGCCCGAAATCGTCCGCTTGCCCGTGAGCTGACACACTCTCGACATAGAACTGCTCCTGTATCACTTTCTGCAACGATTCATAGCGATTGCCGCGCCGCCACGTGTTCCGGCAGCCCGCGCAGACGCAAACCATGTATTTTACCGAAACACTCGGCTCGTGCAACAACTACCTGCCAAGGAACGCGAAAATGTTTCCGTGCAGATTCCAGGGCACTGGGGCCTGGGACCAGTAGACCACCCACCGTTTGGAGCCGTCAAACCGACGCGTGGGTCGGCTGAATCTTTTCGCCAAACGGCCTAAACCGCGTATAATGCATTGCCGATCAAGTGCTTACTGCGTTCAAGCCGAAAGGGCAAGATGGATACGATTGAGAACATCACTCTGCCGGAGCGTGTGGCCCACGTCAAGGTGGACGACAAAGACATATATCTCGTGGGCACGGCCCATCTATCGAGAGAGAGCGTCGAGGACGTGAGAACCACGGTGGAGCAGGTCCGGCCGAATGCGATCTGTGTCGAACTGTGCCAGGCGCGCTATCAGGCCCTGACCCAGGCCGACAACTGGAGCAAAATGGACATCTTCAAGATCATCCGGCAGAAGAAGGCTGTCTTTCTCCTGGCGCAGTTGATTATGACCTCCTTCTACCGGCGTCTGGGCGAGAAGCTCGGCATCCAGCCCGGCGCCGAGATGCTGGCGGGCATAGAGCTGGCCGAGGAAACCGGGGCCAACCTGGTCCTGGCCGACCGGAACATCGAGATCACGCTCAGACGGGTCTGGGGCTATCTGGGTTTCTGGAACAAAGTCAAGCTGTTCACACAGATAACGCTGGGTCTCTTTGGCCGGGAGGAGATCGACGCCGACATGATCGAAAGCCTCAAGAAGCGGGACCAGCTCGAGGCGGTCATGGCCGAATTTGCCGGCAAGTTCCCGGAGATCAAGAAGCGGCTCATCGACGAACGTGACATCTATCTGGCCCAGGAAATTCGCAGTGCCCCGGGCAAGACGGTCGTGGCCGTCATAGGAGCCGGTCACGTTACAGGCATCACACGGCAGATCGCCGAACGGCACAGCTTGGACGAACTCAAGGAGCTTCCGCCCAAGGCTCGCTGGCCCGTGATCTTGAAGTGGGGCATCCCCGGCGCCGTCGTGGCGCTGCTGGCGTACGGCTTTACGAAGGGATCGGCCCACGGCTTTGAGAACGTCTACATCTGGGTGCTCGTCAATGGGTCGCTGTCGGCCGCCGGTGCAGCGCTGGCCTTTGCGCATCCTGTGACAATCCTATCCGCCTTTCTCGCCGCCCCGCTGACCAGCCTGAATCCTCTGGTTGCCGCCGGGTGGGTGGCGGGCCTCGTCCAAGCCCTGATCAAGAGACCGAAGGTTCACGACTTGGAGGACCTGCCCGACGCCATCGGCAGCCTCAAGGGCTTCTGGGCCAATCCGGTGACCCGCATTCTGCTGGTCGTGGCCCTGGCTAACCTGGGAAGCGTGATCGGCACCTGGGTCGCCGGCATTTGGATCGGCGCCCGGTCCGTGTGACCAGCGAACGGCCATTCGAGCACACAAGGCGATTTTCCCACGGTTGACCTGCGGGAACACTGTGAGTACGATACCGCCTTTTCGGAACGATAGGAGTATACCCAGATGACAAACGTTACACTCGTAACCGGGGACGGGATCGGACCCGAGATCGCCGAGGCGACGCGCCGGTGCATCGACGCGACCGGTGCCGGCATCAAGTGGGATTTGGCCGAGGCGGGAACCGACGTGATGGAGCGGGAAGGCACACCGCTTCCCGATGCCACCGTTGAGTCCATCCGCAAGAATGGCGTGGCCCTGAAGGCCCCCATTACGACGCCGGTGGGAACGGGATTCCGCAGCATCAACGTCCACCTGCGTCAGAGCTTCGATCTCTATGCGTGTCTGCGCCCTTGCAAGAGCTACAAAGGCGTCCGCAGCCGATTTGACAACATCGATCTGGTCGTCGTTCGTGAGAACACCGAGGACTTGTACGCCGGCATCGAATTCGAAAAGGGCAATGACGACACGCTGGAGCTGATCGACTGGCTCAACCGGCACAGCAAGCGCCAGATCGGCCCCGACGCGGGGATCAGCATCAAGCCGATCTCGGTGGCCGGGACCGACCGGATCGTGCGGTTCGCCTTCGACTACGCCCGCAAGATGGGACGCAAGAAGGTCACCAGCGTGCACAAGGCCAACATCATGAAGTTCTCCGACGGGCTCTGGCTCGATGTCAGCCGGCAGGTCGCCAAGGACTATCCCGACATCGAGTTCGAGGACCGCATCGTCGACAACATGTGCATGCAGTTGGTCCAGAAACCAGAGCTCTACGACGTGCTTGTCCTGCCCAACCTCTACGGCGACATCCTCAGCGACCTCTGCGCCGGGCTGGTCGGCGGGCTCGGCGTCGCCCCGGGCGCCAACGTCGGCGCCAAGGCCGCCATTTTCGAGGCCACGCACGGCAGCGCGCCGAAATACAGAGGCCAGAACAAGGTCAACCCGACTGCTCTGATTCTCAGCGGCGTCCTGATGCTGCGGCACCTCGAAATGACCGCCGAGGCGGACAAGCTCGAAGCTGCCGTTGCGGCCGTGATCGCCGAAGGGAAGGACGTCACCTACGACATGAAGCCGGACCGCAACGACCCGACGGCCGTCGGCACCAGCGAGATGGCAGACGCCATCATCGCGAAGATCGCAGGCTGACCCATTGTCATCCTGAGCGAAGGCGAAGGACCTGGGCCAAGCAGAAAACGAGGCGTTAGTGGTACCCTGTGCCCAGGTGCTTCATTTCATTCAGCATGACAAACGGACGGGAGATTGCGTGTCGAGGGACAGAAAGGAGTGCGTATGGCCAAGAAAGTGCTTGTTCCCATCGCTGACGGGACTGAAGAGATCGAGGCGACATGCATTATCGACACCCTGCGGCGCGCCGGCGCTGATGTCACCGTAGCTTCCGTAGACCAACTGCAAGTGACCGCCAGCCGAGGTGTCAAGCTCGTCGCCGATGCGCTGATCGCCGACTGCGCGAACACAACGTACGACTGCATCGCCCTGCCAGGTGGGATGCCCGGCGCCGAACATTTGCGGGATTCGGCGCCGCTGACCGCCAAGCTCAAAGAGCAGAAAGCCTCCGGCCGCTTGTACGCCGCGATCTGCGCTTCGCCGGCCGTCGTGCTGCAACATCACGGCCTGCTCGAAGGCGTCAAGGCAACCTGCTTTCCGTCGCTTCGCGACAAGCTTCACCCGGGCGATGTCTCAGACGAACGGGTCGTCGTCGACGGCAACTGCGTCACCAGCCAAGGCCCCGGAACCGCGATCGAATTCGCCCTGAAGCTGGTCGAGCTCCTTTTCGGCCCCGACAAAGCCAAAGAAGTCGCCAAGGCGATGCTGCTCACGACCTGAGACGCACTGACGCGGATGCTGTGCCGAACAGGAATGAGTGCATCCTCATCTATTCGCAGGGCGTGCATCGCACACCATTGCTGCCGCCCAAGGGTCAGGATACACCGCCCGTACGCACGCGCAGAGCGCGGTCACCTTGATTGAGGATTCCCTTGAGGATTCTCGCCTTGGCTTTCTTATCATCCCGCTTGATATTGTCCGCCTTGATTCTCTGAATCGCTTCGCGCAATGCACTCTCCAGGCTTGTTAAGTCATGCAGGCATGTTGCCCTACAGAAGAAGCTTCTGGATCGGCCATCATCGAAATCGTCGATCATTCTTTCCAGCAACTTGATTCGCTTCTTCTGCTGCTCCATGAATTTGCCGATCCCATGTGCTCTTATGAAATCCAAATTCAGCATGACCACTTTGCACGAGGGATAGGAAGACGATTCCTTCAATTGTTGATATTCGTCCTCTGTTTTGAACTTGGAACACGGAAAGTCTGGACATTCAGCACATACTTCAAGTCTCTTCTTTTTGACGCAACAAGTTATGAAGGAACATGATGGGTGCTTATTGAAGAAATCAGGACCGCCACATCCAGGACATCTCGACGTCCCTTGGGTGTAGTATCTCGGGCATAAGCCACAATCCAGACCACATACGCCGATCGTCGGATGTCTCCTTGCCGCGTGGTTCTTCAAGTTAGATTTTGTCTGTGCCACAGGTTCCACCTTCGCAAAGACATGATTGGCAATGTCAGGCGTAGGTGGGCATTGCCCACCCCGCATGACTCAGGGTTTCCCTTCACGCGTGGCGCAGATTCTATTCAATCCGTTCTTGAGGGTCAATGCGGACTGAGAGGAATCTTGGGTGGACGGGCATTTGTGGGACCGCGACAGGGGCTGCCCTTGTGGCTGCCCGGGGATTGGGCGACGGGCTTGAGCTCGTCGGCTGTCGGCAGGTCGGCGAAGACGCGGCGGAAGTGATGGCCGAGGGCGACCAGGGTCAGGACCGTGTGCTGGTCGCGGGGATGGCGGAGGGTCCAGGCGAAGAGACGCCAGAAATGGCGCCGGCCCCTACCCCGAATCCCCAGGTGATAGATGCTCATGACCAATGCCTGCACGTCGCGCCACGCGTAGCCCATCCGCGTCTTGTGCAAAGGCCGCCACGTATCGATGAAATTCCAAATCCGCGCGTGGTAGCACTCGGGCGAGAAGAGCGTCTCAACCACCCGCCGCCATCCCGCGATCAGGTCCTCCGACTTCATCACGGGAACGAAGATGAGGGTCCCGTCGGTGTTCTGACAGCCGACGTCCTCCACGAGCCGGCCCTCGCGGCGGAGCCGGTCGTACAGCCGCGTCCCGCGCGGAGGCTGCAGCAGGCCCACCATGGCGGTGACTACGCCGCTGGCCTGGATGAACTCGATCAGGTCGTCGAAGATGGTGGGCGGGTCGCTGTCGAAACCCAGGATGAAGCCCCCCTGGACCTGCATGCCGAACTGCTGAATCTTGCGGATGCAGCCGGCCAGGTCACGGCCCTTGTTCTGCACCTTGTTGCATTCGGCAAACGTCACGTCGTTGAGCGACTCGATGCCGACGAAGACACATTCAAAGCCCGCCTCCGCCATCAGCCGCATCAGCTCCTCGTCGTCGGCCAAGTTGATCGACGCCTGCGTGTAGAACGAGAAGGGATAACGATGGCGGTCCATCCACTCGGTGATCGCCGGCAGCAATTCCCGCTTGAGCCGGCCACGATTCGAGATGAAGTTGTCGTCCACGAAGAACACTTCCCGCCGCCAGCCCTGCGCGTACAGGCGATCCAGCTCGTCGAGGATCTGCGCGACCGTCTTGGTGCGGACCTCGTGGCCGAAGAGGACAGTGACGTCGCAGAACTCGCAGTCGAAGGGACAGCCCCGCGAATACTGGATCGGCAGGGCCCCATACTGATTCACATCCAATAGCTCCCACAGGGGCGCGGGGGTTTGCTGGACGTCCGCCCAGCGGTCCGCTCGGTATACGTGTTCGGGATGACCGTCTTCGAGGTCTCGGAGAAAGTCAGGCAGAATCACCTCCGCCTCGCCGAGCACGAGATGATCGACATCGTCATACTGATCCGGTCCGGCAGTGAACAACGGCCCGCCCGCGACGACTTTGGTCCCCAGCCGCCGACAGCGATCGATCACCTGTCGTGTGGATTGACGCTGAACCGCCATGGCGCCGACGAACACGTAATCGGCCCAGCGGATATCTTCGTCGCGCAGGTCAGTGGCAGCCATGTCGATCAGGCGCTTGTCCCAGTCTCCGGGCAGCATGGCGGCCACGGTCAACAAGCCCATCGGCGGTATGAGCGCGCTCTTGGATTGGAACGCGAGCGCGTGCTTGAAACTCCAGAACGTGATCGGCAAATCCGGGCTGACCAACAGTATTCTCATGCAAGCGCTCCAATGCCGTTGCCCCTGCCGACGATCGAGCTAGTAGGTTCCCAAGGGGCCGTTCTTACGCTCATGTGCCTATTCCTCCCGCCATCCGCACCGGATCGTCCTTCACACGTGGGCAAATCATAGCTGACCACGCCTCGAAGGTCAATGTGAGCAGAGAAGAATCTTGGCGCGACTCGGGTCTATGCCAGGAGTTGGCGCCTCGGTCGCGGTCTGACGTCCTACGAAACGAGCGGCGAGACTTGACCCAGCGGGCCTTGTCGGGTAACACTGCTGGCCATGCCGCTCAATCAGGACCAGTTCAGAGCCATCATTTCCGGCCAACGCAGGGATGCGAGGGCGCGTGTGGCGCGGGTCCTGCTTGGCGTGGCTGCGCTCGGGTATCGCCTGGCTGTGGGTATCCGTAACGCGCTGTACGATAGCCACGTGCTGAGGAGCCATCGCGCCAATGCGGTCGTCATCTGCGTAGGCAACCTAACAACCGGCGGGACGGGCAAGACGCCTTTGGTCATCTGGCTGACGCGATTGCTTCATGAGAAGGGGCTGCGCGTCGCGGTCCTGACGCGAGGGTACAAGGCTCGTAGGGTGTGCACGGCACACCACGACGTGAAGGTGGGCAATGCCCACCCTACAGACGAGCCAGCCGAAGTGGCTTCTGCTTGCCCAGGGGTGCCGGTGATCGTCAATCCGGACCGTATCGCGGGAGCAACCGAGGCGATCAGGGGCCACGGCGCTCAGGTCCTGCTGATGGATGACGGCTTCCAACATCGGCGGCTGGCGCGCGACCTCGACATCGTTGCCATCGACGCCACCGTGCCTTTCGGCTATGGGAGGCTGCTGCCGGCCGGATTCCTGCGCGAACCGATCAGCGGACTGAAGCGAGCCGACGCGGTTGTCCTGACGCGATGTGACCTGGTTTCTGAGGACGCGTTGGACCGGATCAAAGCACGGATCCTTCCGATCCAGCCCGATCTGATCGTGGCGCGAAGTGTTCACGCCCCCGCCGGCATATACTATGCGGACGGCGCGCGCCATGACTTAGATGAACTGCGAGGCAAGAAGGTGTTCGCCTTCTGCGGGCTCGGCAATCCCGCGTCATTCCTGCGAACCATCGAAGCTTGCGGCTGTGAGTTGGTCGGCTCGCAGACCTTCAACGACCACCACGCCTACACGGACCGCGACTTGGCGGACATTCACCACAAGGCCGGCTTGCACGGTGCGCAACTGCTGCTGACCTCGCAAAAGGACTGGACCAAGATCGCTCGGCTCGCCCTGCCTCTGAATCCACCTCTGCTCGCCTATCTGGCGGTCGAGCTTCGATTTACGGCCGGAGGGGAATCGGTTACGGCCTTGATTGACCGGGCGCTGGCCGGTACAATACCGCCGCTGTAGAGATTCCCGGATCGACCAGCGTTAAGGCACATGCAGCATGTATGAACAGCTATTGAAGGCGATAGGCAACCTTGGTGCGCCGAAGATTCTCGTCGTCGGTGACTTCATGCTCGACGTCTATGTCTACGGCGACGTGGCGCGGATCAGCCCCGAGGCGCCGGTGCCCGTGCTAAGAGTGACGGAGACAGAGTCCCGCTGCGGCGGCGCTGCCTCGGTCACTGCCGACTTGGCCGCACTGGGGGCCGAACCGGTTTGTATCGGCGTCGTGGGCCGGGATGAGAACGGACGGACACTGGTGGAGAAACTGGCCGATCTCGGCGCCGACATCGCGGCGTTACGCGAAGCCCCGGACCGTCCCACCGTGACAAAGCAGCGTCTCATCGGCCTGGCCCAGCAACGCCACAAGCAGCAACTGATTCGAATCGACCGAGAGGTGGCCGAGCCTTTGCCACCGGACATCAGCGATCGAATCCTGCGGGATTATGAAGACCGCCTGCGGCAGGCCGACGCCGTGTGCCTGCAAGACTACAACAAGGGAGTGCTGACACCGCCTCTGTGCAGGCAGATGATCCGCCTGGCCAAGAACCTGGGCAAAAAGGTGCTCGTCGATCCGATCCTGAGCGCCGATTACTCCAAGTACCGCGGGGCAACACTCCTGACACCCAATCGCCGCGAAGCGTCGACCGCCGTCGGGTTCGAGATCAAGACTCAAGCCGACGCCGCCAAGGCAGCCGGGCAACTGCTGGAGAGTCTGGAACTGGAGGCGGTTGTCGTGACACTGGACAAGGAAGGCGCGTACCTCGCGGCCGAGGGAATCAGTGAACTGGTGCCGGTCCGGCCGCGTTCCGTCTACGATGTCACCGGCGCCGGTGACGTCGTGTTGGCCACGCTGGCCGTGGCACTGGCGGCTGGCAGCGATTATCTGACCGCGGTGCACCTGGCCAACATCGCCGGCGGCGCCGAGGTGGAGAAATTCGGCGTGGCAACCGTGAGCGTCTCCGAGATGGAACGCGAGATCGTTCGACTCTACGGCGCGCGCAACAGCAAGCTCAGGTCACTCGATTCGTTGGTCGAGGAGATCCAGTGGCGTCACAGCCGAGGACAGACCATCGTCTTCACCAACGGTTGCTTCGATGTCATCCATCGCGGGCATATCGAGTATCTGGCGTTCTGCAAGACCCAGGGCGACGTCGTGATCGTCGGCCTCAACAGCGACAGCT
>CAZGRF010000028.1:0-16633 GCA_964527825.1 uncultured Pirellulales bacterium | reverse complement strand
TGCGGAAGATGATCGAAGAGAAACGAAAGGAGATGCGGAAATGATTGGCGAGATACTCTCCGATGACCGCGTGTGGCTCCTGCTGCTGATGCAGGCGACGGTTTGTGTCGCATTGGGGCTGGCGGGCAGCGGCGTGCTCAGACGTCACGCGGCCCGGGCCCATCAGACCCTGCTGGCCGGGCTGCTCGCCGCGATTCTCATGCCCGCGCTGTATGTCGCGGTCAAACATCTCGAATTGGGCCTGCTGGTTTCCGAGATGCCCGCCCTGCCGGCCGCGGACACGGATTATTCCATCGTTGACGCCGCCGCGATCGCCCCGTTGCCCGCCACGGAGATTGAATACGATCCGGCGGCAGCGCCAGAGGTCAGCGTAGGCGAAGCCGCGCCGGCCCACCTTCCGTGGCGTGCGATCTTGCTGCTCAGTTGGGGGACGGCAACCGTCCTGCTGCTGGGGCGTCTGGCGCTTCAGTTTGTCCTGGGCCTGCGCCTGCTGTACGGTGCGGAACCGGTGGAGAGCGCGGACTTGCACAGGGCCCTGGAGGAAGCCAAGGTCAGAATCGGTGTACGCCGCGGCGTGAGATTGCGGCGCAGCAAGAGGATACAGAGCCCCGTCATCTGGTGCTGGTGTCCCGTCCCGGTGCTGCTGGTGCAGCGGAGCGCCAAGGCCACACGAGGCGGTTGCGATTGGGCAGGCGTCTTCAGTCACGAGCTGGCCCATCTCGCGCGGCGCGATCATCTGAGCGGACTGCTGGCCGAGCTGTTGATCTGTGCCCTGCCGTGGCATCCGTTGATGTGGTGGACCCGAAGACGACTGACACGACTGAGCGAAGAGGCGTGCGACGACTGGGTACTGGCCGGCGGACAGGCAGGCGTGGACTATGCCGAATCGCTGCTGAACCTTGCGCCGCAGAGACAATTAGCGTTGGTGCCAACTGTTGTCGGAAAGGAGAGAGCCATGAAACAGAGAATACGGAGAATTGTCAAGGACCACTGCAGCGACCCGAGAGTCGGCAGACGGTGGGCGCTGGGTGTGAGCACTGCGGTAATCTGCATCGTCACAGGCGTAGCGTTTGCCCAGCCCAGACCAGTACCCCGTGAACCGGGTGAACCGCGGCCTCTCATGGAGCCGGACGCCAGGCCGAGGCGTAACCAAGCCCTGGCCATCGAAGGTCGGCGGAATGTACTCGAGCGGATGTTGAACCAGTTGCGGGATCAGGCCCGCGACACCGAAGCAGCCCTTCGCGAACGCGGCGACGACCCGGGGGAGGAAGGACAGATCCTCCGCGCCGAGTTGACGACGCTGCACAACCAAATCCAGATGCTCGAACGGCAGCTTCAGAACCTCGACCAACCCCGGCCGGCGCGAGCGCCGGAGGCTCCCCCGGCAGCCCGCCGGGGGCGACTGACAGACCGTCTGGCGGATCTGCATGCCCAAGCCGAGGACACGCGTCGGCGGCTCGAAGAAATCGACGATCAGGATAGCGAAGAAGCTCAGGAACTGCGCATGAGGTTGAACCAGATCCGCGCGAGGATCCGCGCGGGCGAGGAGCAGATCGCAGCGCTCGAACGAGAGCGAGCCGAAGTGGAACGGCAGCGCGTCGTCAGAGAGGAACGACCGGCCGATGCGGAGCGCGAGCGCAGGACGCAGGACGTACGCCGGAGAGCCGAGACCGCCGCGACCGCCGCCCGCGCGCGGGCCGAGCGCTCCGAAGAGGCGCGTGCTCGAATAGAGCAGCTCGAACAGCAACTGGAGGATTTGAACCGCAACGACCGCGGCGATAGCGACGAGGCCCGCGAGCTCCGGGAGGCGCTGCGAGCGGAGCGGCGCGGTACCAGGGCGACCACGCGGCAGACCCCTGCAGCACGCCAAGCCCAGCTCGCACGCGAGATGGCTCAGATCGAGCAAGAGCTACGGCAAGTCGAAGACCCAGATGGCGACAGGGCCGCCGCACTTCAAAGGGAACTTCGCCAGTTGCGGGTGGCGCGGGCTGCGGATGCGCGCCAGCCCCAGGCCATCGCGACCACGGCAGCCCCACGACGAGCGCCGGCGGATCGCGCCCTCGAAACAGAAGTGGAGCAGCTTCGCGGCCAGGTCAATGGATTGAACGAACAAATGCGACAGATGCAGAAAATGCTCGAACAGCTCATCGCGCAAAGAGAACCGGGCACGGTGGGAAGCGCCGGACAAACGCAATACTGACGGCGAACCAAGACGAATGTAACCCTTGCCGTTGGCCGACTTTACTGCAAGAAGGCCTCCGGAGACAAATGCTCTCCGGGGGCCTTTTGCTTTGGGCGGCGACGAAAATTTATTGCCCATCTACGAATTTTTTCGTTGATCTACTACGAATTTATTCGTAGATTGGCCGATAGTAAGCACCAACATGGAAAAGCGTCATGTAAGGAGAACAGCAATGGCACGAAAGAAAACCGGTGGACCGACCGGCCGCGAACTGGCAATCTTGGGCGTGTTGTGGGCCAAGGGGCCTAGCACGGTGCGCGAGGTCCACGAGGCCCTGCACCTGAGCACCGAGACCGGCTACACCACCACGCTGAAGCTCATGCAGATCATGGCGGAAAAGGGTCTGCTGGTGCGGAAGGACGCCGGACGGCAGCACGTCTACAAGCCGGCCGTCTCGGAGGAAAAAACTCAGAAGCAGGTCGTCGGCGATCTGCTCGACAAGGTCTTCGCCGGCTCAGCGGAAAAGCTGGTGATGCGGGCCCTTTCGGCCAGAAGAGTCTCGGCCAAAGAGCTCAAACGTATTCGCGAGATGCTTAAGAGAATAGAGGAACAACGATGATGTCAACGATGGTACTTGGAGCGTCCCGGTCTTTCGGGATGGCGTCGCTGCATCAGGCGACGATCGAGCGGTTGGGTTGGACACTAGTCCACTTCGTGTGGCAGGCGACAGCGGTCGCGCTGTTGCTGGCAATCGTGTTGTATCTGCTGCGGCGGGCTTCGTCCAACGCGCGATACATCACATCGTGTCTGGCACTGGTGCTGGTCCTGGCACTGCCGGTCGTCACGATACAATTCATAGAGGTGTCGGGGCCCGCCGCGGAGGCGGGCCCGCCACCGGCGCATCCGGCCGTGGCAGACGTCGCACCGACGCCGGTACTGGAAGTCAGCGAGATGTCGATGAAACCTACTGATGCGACGCCTGCGGAGACTGTCGATTCGGCCTCGCACACGTCGTGGCGAGAACACTTGGCTGCAAAGCTCCAGCCTGCCCTGCCCTATCTGGTTCTCGGCTGGCTTGTCGGAGTGTTCGGGCTATCAGCATGGCACCTAGGTGGCTGGGCCCAACTGCAGCGTTTGAAACGGCGCATGACTCAGACAGTCTCGGCGCCGTTGCAGGACAAGCTGGGTCAACTGGCCGCACGGCTCGGAATCCGCAGGACCGTGGGATTGCTCGAATCGGCCCTCGTCGAAGTGCCGACGGTGGTCGGTTGGATCAAGCCGGTGGTTCTGCTGCCGGCCAGCGCACTGACCGGTCTGAACGCCGACCAGCTCGAAGCGATTCTCGCCCACGAGCTGGCGCACGTGCGGCGGTGCGACTACCCTGTGAACATCCTGCAGACAGTCGTAGAGATACTGGGCTTCTATCATCCCGCTGTCTGGTGGGTCTCGCAGCGAATTCGCGACGAGCGCGAGAATTGTTGCGACGACTTGGCCGTGCGCGTGTGCGGCGATTCCGTATGCTACGCCAGGGCGCTGACGCACCTGGAGGAAATGCGGCATCGCGGCATGGAGCTGGCGGTCGCAGCTACCGGCGGAAGTCTCGTGACCCGCATCGGCCGGCTGATCGGCCGGCCTGTCATCGATGACCGCCGTTTCGCCTGGTTGCCGGGCCTAATCGCCTTGGTGCTGGTAGCCAGCATCGTCATTCCGGCTGCGCTCGTGCTGGCGGCGCCGGCTTCGGAATACGTGAATCCCGCCGCAAGCGAACCACCCACCGAGGAAGTCGTAGCGATGAACGACATCCCGCGCACGCAGGTCCTGCTCAGCTTTGCGGTCGTCGATATATCCCCGGACCAAGTGCTCGATCCCGAGACTGCCGCGGCAGCCCAAGGTCTCCTGACGCAAGCTTCTGTCGGCGATACCGGCGCGGCCTCTGGCCCGCCGATACCGCCGACCGTCGCGGAGCTCCGGCAGCCTTTGCGCGACGTGTTCGCTCGGTTTGTCCCGATCCGCGACAAGAGCAAGGAGCTGGTCGATCTGCTGGTGACACGGGGCTACGCAACGGTGGTCAGCAGGCCCAAGATTCTGACGTCCGCAGATAAACCTGCGACCATTCTCGTGGGAGATGTGAACGACCCGAACGTTCCGGACTCTCAATGGAGCGGCCTGAAATTGACCGTTCTGGCGGACGTATTGGACCAGCAGGACGCTACGCGGCTGGAGATCAACTTCGAGAGCCGTGTTCCGATAGGCGATCCCGAGGACCGGTACAGTCAGATGTCCAGCACGCAGATCGCGTCCACGCTCGTCGTCCCCAACGAACAGTACGCCGCTCTCGTCGCCCAAGGCACCGGCGGCGCGAACGCACCCTTGCTACTGCTGCTGATCGGCCCAACCCGTGTCAACTACCCCGCCCCTCCGCTACCCAGCCGCACGGGACTGCAGAACCAGACCGTGGTCACGCGCGGGCGAGGCGCCCGCCGTGGCCAAACCGACTTGCGCGCTCAAGGCGACCCGAACGAGCCCCAGGTATTGATGACCTTTGTTCTGGCCAAGGTACTTACCGGCGCAACACTGGATCGTGAGACACTGCTCTCCGTCGCGGCTGTTGTCGGCGAGCAGGGCGCGCAGGCGGCCAGTGACATTGCCGATCCTACACGAACAGTCACCCTGGGCGAAATTCTGAACAAGTACGTCGCGCGAAAGGTGCTGCCTACGTCGACTGTCGATGCCCTTGTGGACGTGCTTCTCTCCCAAGGATATCTGGAGATGCAGGCACAACCGGTGGTCATGACTAAGAACAATCAACAGGTGCAGATCAGGACATCCGCGGAGGAGTACTTCAAGCTAACCGAAGACGCCACGCCACCAAGAACGGTCGAACTGGGGATCTCGCTGAGTGCGACACCCCATGTGGCCAGTCTTCCAAGAGAGCAGATTCTCCTGGAGGTGCAGGCACAGTGGACCCGCCAGGCGCTGCAGGCGCGACCCGATGGCCGGCCGGCCATCCGCATGATGGAGATGGCAACAACAGCACTCACCGAGGAGGATCAGTGCCTCTCACTCCTCCTCGGGCCGGGCCAAGAAGAAGACGCAGAGACAAAGGACCCGGAGTCCGTTCTCATCGTGGTCAAGCCGACCGGCATCCCCGGCAGGCCGAGCAGCAACCGCCCTGCGATGCGATCCCGCGCGGACGTTCGGGGTGGCATACCGACCGACGCAAAGGCCGATACCGACGATGGGACCGACAGCGACATGGAAGCGACCGCCACCAATACGAACGCACGACAGGCTCTGCTCGAAGTCCGTACGGTCGTACTACAGAAGAGCGATCCTCCGAGACAGGGCCGGTCAGTCCGGCCGGTGTCGGCCGAAGACGGTCGCGAGGCTCGGATTGTCGCGTTTACAGGGGAACAATTTCCCCTGGACAGCCCAGGAATCGAGCAGTCCTTTCGCTCCCGCGCGTACGACCAGGGTAATGATTCCGGGATACTCTTGTCGATCACGCCGCATATCGAAAGCGAAGAGGGTGTTACGGTCGACATCGTTGCAGAGGTCAGCTATCTGGTACGACCGCCTCAGGGCAGTGGCACGCCGCTTCTGAGGCGCCGCACCGTTGAGAATTCCTGTACGATCCCCTACGGCGGCACAGTCGCAGCGATAGGGCTAACGGACAATCCCGCGGGACGCCAGGACGAGCCGGGGAGAGAGGTGGCCGTCTTCGTAACGGCCCAGCGGGACCAGGAGCCACAGCAGGAGTTAGACAACAATGGCTTGAACGGTCGAATCGAGACGAACGCGCCGTCTGCGGCACAGGCGGACGCGGCGGAGACGCCCGCAGTCCAGATTGGGATGCGGCTGCTCTCGGTGAGCGATGAGTTTGTCGATGCCTTGAAGCAAGGGTTGCCGCTCGCAGGTGTGAAGTCGCCTGCGGATGTCAACGCGCTGCGCGAGATCGGAGAAGGAATCGCTCAGGCAGACCGGACGACGCTGGACAAGGTGCAGCTCGGCGCGCTCCTGAAGGCGGTCCAGGCAAGTGAGGACGCGAAAAGCCTGGCGAGCCCCAAAGTCACGGTACTCTCAGATGAAACCGCTCAATTCAGAGTCGCCCAGCGGCTCAGCTATATCGATGGCTATTCCGAACCCAACGACGTTTCAAGCCAACCCACCCCCGAGGTGAAGGAAGTCCCGATCGGCGTGGAGATGACGATCACCCCGAGCATCCTCGCCGCCGGCCGGATCGGGCTGGACGCGAAGATGACATTGACGAGCGTCGTAGGCTATGAGGAGAAGACGTACAAGGACACGCTGGACTACAGGGTCCCCAAGATCGACAAGATCGAATTCTCGATGGAAGACCTGTGGATTCCCGACGGCGATAGCCTCCTCGTGGTAGGACCGAGAGCCAAGCCGGCCACGGGACGCGATGACGCCGGCGGGCAGAGCTCGCCAACGCCACTGTTGATTGTGTTCACGGTCAAAGAGACTGCGGCGCCGGAAACTGAAAACCCAAGTCTCCGTCCGATGGATGGAGCAATGCCCGGAGTTCTCGGCGGCTACGGAGTTGGCGGTCCCCAGGAATTCAGCGGCGGTTACGGCAGCGCCGGCGTCAATCCGACCCAACCCGAGCCGGCCGTGCGTCCACAGCAGCGCTGACAGCCGTCAGCTTCCGACCGTGAATTCCGGATTCACACAAGGTCGGCCGTGTCGGCGGGAACCCAGGCGTCACTCCCGTCGGACAATTCAATGTGAAACCAGCCCGGGCGTTGCTCCACAAGCACAAATTCCGTCCCGGCGTGCAAGGGGTCTTTGAAGCTGGGCGGGTAGCTCGGGCCGTCTCCCTGCCGGGCTACAATCTCAGAGGCGGTGACGACTCCATGAATCGTGCGGCCCCGGCGATGGGCCTCGACCGCAATGGAAACGAGCAAACAAGAGAAGAGAATCACGGAAAGAACGGCGATGGTCGTAGTTGCAGCCCCGCGGCCGAGCCAGAGCATCGCGGTAGCCGTGACGCAGCCAACCGCGAAGAAAAGGCAGGCCAGAAGGAACTTCGTCCTGAGTGAGAAGTCATAATGCCAGAAGAACAGCGTCTCGAGCATACGTTTCTCCGCCTTGACGGCGACCTTGTCGATCCGCTGGCTGCGCGCAAACGCGAGATTGTTGCGGACGTTCACGTCGGAGCGGTCAAGCTGCTCGGCGCGTCGATAGTTGAGGATCGCCCGGCCGAGATCGTTCGTCAGGAAGTACGCGTTGGCGAGATTGTAGTACAGCTTGGCGTTGCGGATGCCGCCCTGGTCGATGATCTTCTCGTACAGTAGAATCGCCTTGCCGTAGAGTTCCTCTGCGCGGTCTGGATTGGCGACCGCCGCGTTGGCTTGCTGAAACGCGGTGTTGGCTTCATTCAACAGAGAGTAGAGCTGTTCGTGCGGCAACTCCGCGCCGGCCGAAGCTGCCGGCACAGATCCCAACATCAGAACCCAGAGCGCAAGACAGGTCCTACGGGACCGATGCTGAAACCTGCTGTTTTCCTTTTGCGTCATCACTTCAGCTTCTTCTCGACGTGCCGAATCAATTCGATCCCGTCTTCGATCTGCGCCAAATCGACATCGGTATCGAATGACGCGTAGCGAGCCGCTTCCCATTCGGAGACTCTGGCCCGGAACCGGTCTGCTAATTGAACATCATCGGTGGAGGCTGCAATGATGCCGTGACAGTCGTCAGCGGTCAGTGAGCCGGCGATTCGGTCGAAACGGTCGCCAAGGTACCCTTTCATGGCCGCAACAAGCAGATCGTGCCTTTCTTTCGCGTCGGCGGACGCCGCAGCCTTGAGCCGCCGCATGGCGGAACCGGCCGCTTGTCGTTTCCGTTTCTTTACCACAGCCTCGGGACTGGTCCGCGTGACCAACTTGAACACCGCGCTGGCTGCCAGGGCGGCCAGCGGGACCGACCAGAGCGCCGCGTAGCCCGGACTGACGAGGGCCGACAAAGGCGAAAACACCTGGTTGGTCAGGACATCAGGGCCGTAGTCGTTCGCCGAGAAGCCTTCCCGGATCGCCTGCACTTGCCGGCTGACCGAGCCGCCGCCGCTCGTACCTTCGACGTCGGCGTTCGTCAACACCTTGGTGGGCGAAACCTCCAGTGGGATCGGCTCGGTCCTGGCCACGACGTAATCGCCTGCGCTCGGATCGAAATACGCCAGCGGGATCGGCGGGATCTCGGTGACGGAGTCGCTGTTGGCCCGCACCGTCTGGGTGAAAACCTTCGCGCCGTCTTCAATGACGGGCGAAGCCTTCTCGGAGGGAATCTTGAAACCTTGGGCCAGTCCGCCCACTTTCTCCAACTCGGGCCACTGCACCGGCTTCAAATACGGATTGCCGCCGATCCGGATGGTCAAGGTGATCGGATCGCCGACACTGACCTTCGTGGGAGTAGCGGAGGCGGAGATCGTGTAAGAACCGACCAGCCCGTAGAACTGGGCGGGCTTGTTCGCTTCGGGCAGGGGCAACACTTCGAGCACCGCGGGATCGGATCGGACCGAAAAGCGCTCGAACCTCGTCCTGATCGGGTTGAAGAAATCGCTCGTCCGGATGCGTCCGGTTGCCATGTCCGTCGAGACCGTCACTGCACCCAGAGTGATACGACCCGGCCGCCTTGGGATGAGGACTTTGTTGAAGGAGATGACCGCCGCCTCGATACCTTTGATGGGTTGACGGTTCTCCATCACGGTCACCGGAACACCGTCAATCTCGGCCTGCTGCTTGGCCCATGCGCTGGCCGGCTCCGACAGGTCCTCAATGTAGAAGTCATCGGATTTGAACACGGGCACGTCGAACGAAACATCCTGAACCTGGGCGGTGACAATCCATCGCACGGTCATCAGGACAGGCTGGCCCATATAGCATTTCTGTTGTGAGAGTTCGAACTCCAGCGTCATACGATCGGTCGTGCCCGGTTGAGAGACAGTGACCTCGACGGGATTGGTGGTGTAGGCCTGCCCATCCACCACTACGGTCACGCCCGGCAGCACCATCGTTCCGGGCTGGCCCGCGGCGATCGCGTAGTTCTCCGAATAACTCACCGTCGTGCGGTCCCCGACGGTCTGAAACGAACTGCCGCTGCCGGCCCGTCGCGGATTGAACTCGGCAAGGGGCGAGATGTCGACTCGGGTGGGCTTGCCCCCTTCCACGACGACCGAGTACGTGAAGCCCTGTCCCGGATAGATGGTCGTGCGGGAGTCCACCTTCGCGTAGACGCGGGTAGCCGCTCTGCCATGCGCCGCACTTGCAGACACGATGACTGCCATCAACAAGATGTATCCGGCCAAGCACTTCATACTACCAGTCTTTTTCGACTCTCGGCGTCTGTCGGCTTTGGAGAATCTGCCGTTGTTGTTTCTGTCTCTGTTCCTTGTCGAGGATTTCCTGGGCGGTGGCGTCAGCGACAACCTGCTGCCGAGCCTGTTGCGTGTCCTGTTGCGCCTGGCTCTGCTGCCGGTCAGGCTTCCGCTGCTCCCGCGCCTGGTTGGGGTCTTGGTTCTGGTCCGCCCCTTGGGTTTGATTCGGGTCCTGTGGCTGATTGGGGTCTTGCTGAGAGCGCGACTGGTCCTGTTCCGACTGCTGGCCCTGCTGTTGCTGCTGGTCTTGCTGACCCTGCTGCTTCTGCTGTTCTTGCTGTTTCTTGATCTGGTCGAGGATGTCTTTGATCGTCAGGCGCGCAACCTCGATATTCTTGGCCGCCTTTTCGTTCTCCGGATCGATGTCCAGGGCGCCGCGCCAGTACGTGATGCTCGTCTTCATATCATCAAGGGCCTTTTGCAGATCGGAGTCGCGCTGCTTAGTACCTCGCTGAAAGAGACAATTGCCCAGGTTGTACTTGGCCTTGGCCACCAGTGCCATGTCTTTGCTCTCGGCAGCCACTTCCTGGTACAAATCGATGGCCTCACCGAGATCGTCCAGGCGATAGTAGCCGTTGGCCTTGTTGAACTTCGGCTCGACCGCCGCCGGCTGCTCGACCAACGCCTCGTTGTACTTGTTGATCGCTTCGGTGTACTGCCCATCGGCGTAGAACTGGTTTCCCTCGTTCATCATGCGGCCGGTCGCATCTGCGCCCTGCGCCGATGCGACCATCGCCAACATAAACAGCATCCCAAGTCGGTTACACCACGCATCGTGTCGCGGGCATCTTGCCCGCGCGTACCGAAGGCGTCCCGCCTTCGAATCGAGGGCAAGATGCCCACGATACGCGCGGGCGAGGACGCCCGCGACACGAATAACTGCACACCCGCAACCGATCAACGGTCTATGCTGCCTTCCTGCGTTCACTGAGCAACGCCTCGCAAATCAACAATGCGATCCCCAGCGCCACGAAGATCTGGAACTTCTCATCATATTTCATCATCGTCATCGACTCAAGCTCACGTTTCTCGGCGGAAGCGATAAGGTCGTCGTAAATGCGACCTAAATCCATGGTCGTGCCCGGCGCGACGGATAGGTACTTGCCTCCCTCGCTCACGTAGGCCACCTCGCGCAACAGGTCACTGTTGAGCTTCGACCAGACCTCCTCGCCCTGGTACTTCAGGAAGGTCTTTTCTCCGTTCGGGCCGGTGATCGGGATTCGCGATCCGGTCACGTCGTCGCCCAAACCGATGGCAATGATGCGAACGCCCTCCTGAGCGGCCTTCTCAGCCGCTTGGGGCGCGAAACTGTCCTGGTCTTCGCCGTCCGTGATGACAATCAGGTCCTTGTATTGGCGGCTCTGCTTGTCGAAGACTTCCTCGGTGGCCTTGCGGATGGCGTCGCCGACCATGGTGCCACCCCGGCTGGTGCTCTCAGTCGAGACATCGGCCAGCGCCATCCGCACAAACGCATAGTCCTGGGTCAGGGGACATTTCACGGTGGCGTTGCCTGCGAAGGTGACAATCGCGACCCGGTCGCCCTTGAGCACCTCCAGCAGATCGGAGATCGCAATTTTGGATCGTTCCAGTCGATTGGGTTTGATGTCCTCGGCCAGCATGGAACGGGACGTATCGAGCAGGATGGCCACGTCCCTGCCCTCGCGCCGAATCCGTTGGGGCTGGGGGTTCCACTTGGGCTCGGTCAGCGCCACCACGAGACTGACAAACGCCACAATCAGGAGAAACGCCTTGACCACCTGTCGCCTGAGACTGACGCTGCTGTTGATCTTGGCGAGCATCTCACTGCTGGCCAAGACCTTCAACGCCTGCGCCTTGCGCCAGAAACACCAAGCGTATGCCGGCACCAGCACCGCCGGCACCAAAAAGAGCAACCACAACGCCTTGTCATTGCCAAGATTCATAGCCCGATGTTGCCTGCCTAGGGTATCTTCCTGAGGACCGTGCAGCCGGCCAGCATCTCCAGCACCAGCAGCACCAGCGCCGGCGTCATCCACCGCGTGAAGTGCTCGGCATACTGGGTGTACTGGACCGACTTGACCTCGGTCTTCTCCAGTTCATTGATCCGCCTGACAATGTCGCGCAACGCCTCGGCATCGTCGGCCCGGCCGTAGAAGCCACCGGTCTTGTCCGCAATCTCCTTGAGCAATCCCTCGTCCAGGTCATCCCGGGTGGGCATACGGAACGTCCCGAAAATCGTGTTGACGGTCGCAAAAGACTGGGCCGAACCGATCCCCACCGTGTAAATCTTGATGCCCCACTTCTCGGCCAGCTCCGCCGCCTGCAAAGGATCGTAGTCGCCCGTGTTGTTGCGGCCGTCCGTGAGCAAGATGATGGCTTTGCTCTTGATCTTGAAGCCGCCTCGTTCGTCGTCCCCGTCTTCGCCTTGATCTGTGAATCCTAACTGGGCGTTGCGGCGTCGAAGTTCCTCTTCGGTTTTTCTCAGCCGTGCGGCCGCCAAGGCGACAGCGTCGCCGATGGCCGTGCCGTCCTCGTGGCGCAGTGTAACGATGTCCGTCTTCTTGAGAAACTCCGTCAGCACGTTGTGACTCAAGACCAGAGGACACGTCGTATCGGCGTATCGCGCGAAGGTCACCAGCCCAATCAGATCGCCCGTACGTCCGCCCAGACCCTTCTTGTCACCTTCGATGAAATCAGCCAGAACGCGCTTGACCACTTCCAGGCGGTTCAGCTTCTCCTGGTCATAGTCCATTTCCGTGTTCATGCTGCCGGAGCGATCCACGACCGCTTCGATGGCCACACCCTCCGTGGAGATCTCCGACAGCACCGTTCCCTTGCGCGGCCGGGCCAGCGCCAGGATCAGCAGGGCCAGACACAACAGTCGCGCCACGACGAGCACAGGACGAAATCGCTGTCGCCACGAGACAGGGCAGCTCCTCATGTCAATCAGGCTGGGGAATCGCACCGCGGCGCCACGCCGCTTGCGCAGCATGAAATATCCCAACAAGGGAAGGGCCAGAAGCAATAGCAGTGCCCAGGGCGTGTACCACTGCATCTATGCCACCTCCGTCTCGACGGCCTGCTCCGCTTCTATCTGGTCGGTCACGTCCACATCCCGTACCTCCGATTTGGTTCGTTCGATGAAGTCTTTGACCAGATCGAACGAGCGCTGAATCTGCTCGGCAGTCGGCGCGTGCTTGGCGAATTTAACGAGGTCGCAGTGTGTCAGAAACTCCGCCAGCACGGCTTTGTCGGTGGCTGCCAGAATATCCGTGTGGCCCAGCTCCGCCAGGAACTCTTCGGTCGTTCGCTCGGGCGCGTGCAAGTCGAATCGATCCTCGATGTAGTGCCGCAGGATGCCACTGATGCGCTCATAGAACTCCTTGATCCGGCCCGCCTCGACCAGGTTCTGCGCGACCAGAGCCCGCAGCCGGGCATACGCCACCTCGTGCGCCGGACGGAAGATCCTCACCAATCCCCGGACCCGGTTCCTGCGCAGGAGCCACCATCCAACCGGCACCGCGGCTAGACACACGCCGCCCAGAGCCCAGGCCCACCACAGAGACCCCTTCTTCGGCATTTCCACAACGCCCTCGATATCGTTGATGACAAGCTTGGCGCGGTCCTCACCCAGCAGGGACGTCACTTCCACCGGGATAGGCTCACTGCTTAGCTCGTGCTCAGTATCGGGCTCGTTGACGTCGTGAAACACAAACGTGAACGCCGGAATTTCATACTCGCCCGAGAGAAACGGCTCCAACCGATACTGGCAGGTCGTCACCACGTTGTTCTTCTCGTCGAGCCGCCGGCCCAGATTGTCCCAGTTGACCAAGCCAAAATCCTTCAGTACTTCATCGACCTTGGGCATCTGAATCTCGTACTCGGGCTGCACCGCCGCTTCGAGCTGCAGGAGTAGCGTCTGAGCAATCGTGATGTTCGTCTTGTCCAGCCGGACGTGGACAGTGACCGGTCCGCGCTCGTACACCTTGTCCACCTCGAACGCGACCTGATCTTCGCTTGGCTCAGGACCCTTCCGACAGCCCGGGCAGACCGTCACTGCGCCCACAAGAGCAAGCAGAGCCAACGATATTATCCTCTGTGAAAGACTCATTGCTGCGCGGGTGGTTCCTGCGTGTCACCCTCCGGAGCTGCACCGAAGGCCGACGTGTGGATGACAACGTCGTATTTGTCCATCATCTCCTTGAGATACTTGTCCTGGACCTCTTGCCGCTTACGCCGCAGGAGATCCGTCGTGACCTGCTGCTTGACCTCGTCGAAGCCCTTCTGGCGTTCGGGTGTCTTCTCATCGACCCTAACAATCTCCCAACCTTTGTCAGTCTTATACGGCTGGTCCAGCAAGGTCTCAGCCTTGGCTGCAAAAATGGCAGCGTTGATCTCTTCGGTGACACCGATGCCTGGAACGTAGGAACCCGGAACGACATCGTCCGCGATCTTGCCACCGTCACCTTTGCTGCTTTCGTCCTCCGAACACTCCTTGGCCAGCGCGGCAAAGTCCTCGCCCGCCTTGATGCGATTTAGTAATTCCTTCGCCCGCTCTTCGTCACCGACGCGAAGGTGACTGATCTTCGCCCGGCCCGGCTCGACGTACTGGTCCTTGTTGGCCGTGTAGTATGTCTGAATATCCGTGTCCGTAATATTGATACTTGCCGCGAGTTTCTCATTCATCAATTCCTGGCTCAGGACCCCGCGGGCAACGTCTTCCAGCATCTGTTTGGCCCGAGGTTTGTCGGCCAGACCCTGTTCCAGGGCCTCACGATACAGAATTTCCTGGGTCAGCCAATTCCGTTGAAAATCCAGCCTCGCCTGACCGCTTCGATATTGCTCGAGCGCGCGTTTCTTTTCCTCGTTGATCTGTTCGGGCGTCATGAATACTCCGACCACCCACATCTGGCTCTCGACGGCACGTTCAATCGCGGCGTCGAGATCGGCTTCGGTGAACTTCTCGCCGCCGATCTCAGCCAAGACCTTTCCGCCGGCCGGCTCGGACGACGTCAGGCTCGTGCGATCCATCATCTCGTAGCGCAGCGATGAGAACTTGCCGAGCTTCTCGAAGCATTCCTTAACGTGCGTATTGATCTGCGGGCCCAGCTCGTCGAGCGGTGCTGCCAGCTCACTGCGGTAGTAGTTCTCGATGGCTTCGGCGTACCGACCGGCCTTTTCGAAGGACATGGCGATCTGAAAGAGCACCTTGGCCCGCTCGGCGCCGGTCAGCCCGGCTGAAGCCAGGTAGTCTCCCCAAACCGCGGCAGCTTGCTCATGCAAGTCCCGTTGAGCCAGCTTGGCCGCCAGGTCCTTGACCTGCGCGGCCGAGAGACCGCCGGAGGCCACAGTGGGCTGCTCCTTGTCGCCACGCGAAGCCACGACGAGATTCGCCACGGCCAAAGCTGCCACAATCAGTAGAAGCAGGACCGTGAGAGCCCCGCCGGCACCACCTTTCGATTTCTTCTCCGGAAGCGAAAAATCCAATTTCTCGGCCATTGTCTTCTACTTCCTCGTCTGTCCCACGATGCGTCGTCGCTAATGGCGCCGGTGCCGCATGTGGAAGAATTGAATCAGGTCATTGACGTAGGGCTTGTCCGTCGTGATCGGGATCAAGTCGACGTTGATCGATCTCAGCAGATTCTTGAGATCGTTGAAACGGCGTGAGCTGTGGTCGCCGTACCGACGGCGGAATCGCCTGCTCGACGTATCCACCAGCATGATTTGCCCCGTCTCGGCGTCCTGCACCTCGATCAGTCCCACGGAGGGCATCGCAATCTCGACGCGGTCCCGCACCGGCACCGCGATAACGTCGTGACGCTTGTTCAGAAGACTCAGCGGTTTCTGGAAGTCCGCCTCGATGAAGTCGGAAACCAAGAACACGGTGGCCCGCTTGCGCACGACTCTCGCAATGTAGTCGAGCGCCAGCGGGATGTTAGTTTCACGTCTAGGCATTTTGAAGCCAAGCAACTCGCGAATCAGCCGGAGAATGTGGCGGCTGCCCTTCTTGGGCGGAATGAACAACTCGATTCTGTCCGTGAAGATCAGCAGCCCGACCTTGTCGTTGTTCTTGGCGGCGGCAAAAGCCAGAACGGCGCAGAACTCAGCCGCCAGCTCGTTCTTCAGCTTGCTGACGGTGCCGAACTCGCCTGAGGCGCTGAGGTCCACCGCGAACAGCACCGTCATCTCGCGCTCCTCGACAAAGCGTTTGATGAAGGGCTTGCCGGTGCGGGCCGTGACATTCCAGTCGATCGTGCGAATATCGTCGCCCGGCATGTATTCGCGGACCTCGTCGAACTGCATGCCGCGGCCCTTGAAGACACTCTCATACTGGCCCGCGAAGCTCGCATCCACCGCGCGGGACGTGTAGATCTGAATCTGCCGGATTCGTTGTATCAGTTCTTCAGGAATCATAGCGGAATCGGTGCGGTAAACCCCACCCTACCACGTCCTACGGCACCTCAATGCTGTCGAAGATCGTCTTGATCACGTCCTCGCTGGTCTTGTCCTCGGCCTCCGCTTCGTAGCTGACGATCACCCTGTGCCTGAGGACATCGAGCCCGATGCTCTTGACGTCCTGCGGCGTGACATAGCCGCGCTGTTGGATGAAGGCATGAGCCTTGGCCGCTACGGCCAGGTAGATCGTCGCGCGTGGCGAGGCGCCGTAGCTGATGAGGTTCGCCAGGTTCAGGCCGTACTTCTTGGGGTCGCGCGTGGCACAAACGATGTCCACGATGTAGTCCTTGACCTTCTCGTCGATGTAGATCTCGTCGATGACGGCCCGGACCTCGGCGATGTCTGCCGGCCTGATGACGGGGCTGATATCGAACTTCTTATCGGTCGCGGCCATGCGGTCGAGAATTTGACGCTCCTGGTCTTTGCTGGGATAGTCGATCCTGAGCTTGAGCATAAACCGGTCCAACTGGGCTTCGGGCAGCGGATAGGTTCCTTCCTGCTCGATGGGATTCTGCGTCGCCAGCACCAGGAAAGGACTCGGCAAGGCGAACGTCTGCTCGCCGATGGAAACCTGCCGCTCCTGCATGGCCTCCAGCAGCGCGGCCTGCGTCTTGGGCGGCGTG
>CAZGRF010000027.1:0-16673 GCA_964527825.1 uncultured Pirellulales bacterium | reverse complement strand
CGAAGCAGAGGATGCTCCAGCACGAGCAGTTTCTGCGCCCGGCGACCTCCGACACAAACCACTCCGGGCACGGCAGCAGAACAATCCAGGCAATCGCAGAACCCTGTAATCGTTTGCTATAAAACAGGATAGGTTCCGTTACCCTTTCGATCCCTTGTTCATCGTTCCACCCCGCCCGCGGCAAAGACCCACGTCCTCCACACCCGTGAAGAAATTTCCGTCTCTACGTAAAATACACTTGACACAATGTAACGTTTACATTACATTCCGTGAAGTGAAGATCACATGAGTGGGGCCATGGGCCTTTGGAAATGGGAGAACCGGAAATGAACAGGACGCAGAAGGGTGCGTGGTTTTCGCTCGGGGGAGCGGTGCTGTGTCTTTCAGGGTTGGGCAGCACGTATGCCGCGATACTCGTCCCCGGGAACGGACTGGTGGGCTTCGGCACAGCGAAACTCTGGGCGGGATTGACGGTGGTGTATACCGTAGTCGGGATCGTGCTCTGGCACAGAAGGCAAAGCCCGGCCGAGCCGGAATCCGATGAGCGAGATAGAGCCATCCAGAAAAACGCGGCGATTGCGTGTTTCGTCTCCGTTTGGGCTTCACTGGCGCTGGCGAGCTTCATTCCATCGCTTGTGGTGGGAAGCAAAGGTTCTATCCCTGTGTTTCTGCTGCCCATCATCAACTTCGTCATCCTGTACATCGCCTTCATTGCGTACAGCGTTGCCGTCCTGGTCCAGTACATGACGACCGGTTCGATTGGCAGCCAAGCCGAAGGAGAACTCTCATGAAATACGAGCAGAAGGTATCGTGGGCGCTGGTGATTTCGATATCGCTGGCCGTACTCGCTGTTGGTGTCGGTCTGATCGCGCGGCATCTCGGAGCCGGCTCGCTGAAGCCCTTCCTCTATGTGGCCGCAGCCGCGATAGCTGTCGGAGTCATCTTCGTGTTTCGATTCAAACGCGATCCAGGCCCCATCATGTCCGACGAGCGGGACAAGCTCATCGAGAAGAACGCCGACCTGGCTGGCCTCGGCGCCGTGTACTTACTCGTCATCGTGGCCTCCTTCGCGCCGATCGCCATCTTCGGCGAGAACGGGACACTGCCAGTGACGTGGTGCCCTGCCCTGTTGATCGGCGCCGGTTTCTGCCAGACCTACGCCCGATCCCTCGCCATCCTGATTCAGTACGGCCGGTCGCGGAAAGGAGAAGAAGAATGAACCAACATCAGAAACAGGCGTTGGCTATCCTGATCGCGATACTCCTGGTGCTGATCCTGTCCGTCGCGGCTACGACGATGGGGGCCCTGGGAGTTCGCTGGTTGGGCATCGCTCTGGTTTGCTTAGTCGCCGTCGTCGCTTGCGCCGGTGGCATCCTGTTCTTTCGACTCAGGCCAAATGTGGGCGCCGTTGCGTTCGACGAGCGTGACAGAGAGATTCAGAGAAACGCCAACCTGACGAGTTTCAGCACAGTGTATTTCCTTCTCGTGCCGGCGTCCTTCGCACCGGCTCTCATCGCCGGAGAAGAGGCTTCGATACCTCTCGCGTGCCTACCGTTGATCTTCGCGGGGATCGGCGTATTGCACGCCTGCATATTCTTCGCCTCGCTTCTGATTCAGTATGGCAAGCAAGACCCAGGAGGACAACCATGAGCCGCTATCAAAAGATCGCCTGGTTCAATCTGGGTGTCATAGCGACAGCAGTCATCGTGACCTCGGTCGCCATCATCGTGGAGTTTCACATCCGAGGCTATTCAACCATCGGGCTCTGCTTCGTAGGGATTCTGCTGTTGCTTCAGTTCACGCCGCGGATGTTCAAGAAGCCGCAGAGCCCCAGCGGGGTCGTATCCGACGAGCGTGACGAGCTGATTCTCAAGAAAGCCGTCTCGCACGCCTGGATCGCATTCTGGTGGGTCTTCGTGGTGTTGTCCTTTGTCTTGTTCCTTATCGTCGGGCCACGCAATTCCGTGCCGACGATCATTTTGCCACTGATCGCTCTGGGCGCGGGCCTATTCCTCAAGGTCGCTTGTTCGGTGGGCATCCTGATCCAGTACGGCCGAGCCGGTAGAGGAGACGTATCATGAATCGAGAGCAGAAACGGGCATTGACTATCCTGATTTCGATGTCGCTGGCGATCGTTCTGGCAATCGCGGCGGTGACGATGAAGGCCCTGGATGTTCACTGGTTGAGCATCCTCTTGGTCTTCTTCGTAGCTGCCGTTCCGTGCGCAGGCGTGGTCGTGTTCTTCCGACTCAGACCGGATGCAGGCACCGTCATGTTCGACGAGCGGGATAGGGAGATTCAAAGGAGCGCCGCACTGGCCAGCTCGGTTACGGCCTATTCTCTTCTCATGGTCGGATCGTTCGCGGCGTGTTTCATCCTTGGTGAGAGAACCTCGATTCCCGTCACATGCTTGCCGCTGGTGGTTGCCGGCGCCGGTCTGTGCCAGGCCTACGCGTTCTTCGTCTCGCTTTTCGTCCGGTACGGCCGGGGAGGGGACAGCCATGAATAGGACACAGAAGAGCGCCCTGTACGGTGTGCTGCTGTCGCTGCTGCTGGTGGGAATCGTTGTCTTCGATTTCGTCGATACACGCGTCGGCCTGCCGACCAAGCTGCTGGTCGCGCTCGTCTGGGGCAGCTTACTGCTTGGTCCCGTGTATCTCCTCGCGCGAAAGAGACAGGCCGCGGAGCCAGACATGGACGAGCGCGACAAGCAAATCATCAAGAGAGCCTTGCTGGCCAGTCTCACGTTGCTGGCCGCGATCTTGGGGGTGGCATGTGTTTTGGCGCTCTTCGCCCTTGGCCTGAGGAGGACCGTCTCCACCACGATGGATGAAGTCTCAGCCGTGGTCTACTTCGTTCTTGTCGCTTTCGTGCTCGTTCTATCCTTGAGCGTTCTCGTGCAGTACGGCTGGGGAGGCAAAGATGCCTGACAACGGCCTCCAAAACCAGATTCGCCGGCTGCGGTTTGAGAACGGCGAGATGACCCAGCAGCAGTTGGCCGACAAAGCCGGCGTGACACGCCAGACGATCCTCGCCATCGAGGCCGGCAAGTACGCGCCGTCACTGCCGCTGGCCTTTCGCATCGCACGTGCCTTCGGTGTCCCGCTGGAAGACGTGTTTCAGTATGACGGCGACGCCGCGCGGAGGCCGGATTCTGGTTCTGTAGAATAGAACCTGTAGGACGGCTGTGGCCTCCGCGCGAAACGGCGCCTGTCCTCAATGCCCCACGGGGAAATCGGAACGCGTCATATAGATCGCGATGACCTCGCCCTCCCAGAAGAAGATGCGGACTCTCTGGTCGGACCGATGATAATAGCCCTGTCCCTCGTTGCCGTCGATGTCCCAATACAGGACGCCGTCCTTGAATCCATTCGTCTGGCCGGTGACTGTCTCGACCGGCGCGCCCAGCAGGTCCAGGGCTTCCTGCAACGTCGAGCCGATGCGCAGCTTGCCGCGATAGGCATACTCGGAGGCCCGCCCGTGGCGGATCTCCATGATGCGCCCCTCCCGCAACCACACGCTGAAGCTGCATGGATAGGTCATGATGTAGTTGTCCGGCAGAGCGTCGGGCTGGAACGTCTGGTTCCCCCAGACATAGCGAGTCGGCGCGGCGAACAGCGCGATGACCTGGTCCCGATCGGCCGAGTCGATGTCCAGAGCGGCGACGCGCTCCGGCAGCAGGCGGGCAAACTCGGGGTCGAACGGCTCCGAGCCACCGTCGTTGTAATCACTCCGCGTCATGTAGATAGCGATCACCTTGTCGTCGCCGAACCAGACACGGACGTGCTGATCCGGGCGGTGGTAGTAGTCGTGACCCTGGCGCCCTTCGATATCCTTGTACAGGACCTTCTCCTTGAAGGTGTTCTTCTGGCCCGTGATGACGTCCTGGGGTGGGCCCAGCAGGTCCAACGCTTCCTGCAGGGTCGAACCGATGCGGAGCATGCCGCGGCAGACGTAGGGTGAACCGCGCTCGTGCCGGATTTCCACGATGCGGCCACCCGACATGTATACGTTGAAGCTGCACGGGTAGGTCATGATGTACTGGTTCGGGAGCGCATCGGCCGTGAAGGTCTGGCTGCCCCACACGTATCGAATCGGCTCGCCGAAGATCGCTTTGACCTGCTCAAGATCGGCCGAGTCGATATCCAGCACAGCGACCCGCTGCGCCAGCAGGCGCGCAAACTCCGGGTCAGAGGGCGACGAGTCGCCGCTGTCGCTGTAGTCACTTCTCGTCATGTAGATAGCGGCGACTTTGTAGTCGCCGAACCAGACGCGCACCTTCTGATCGGGCCGATGGTAGTAGCAATGGCCTTTGCGGCCGTCGATGTCCGTGAACAGGACGTTCTCCGAATCCGGCCAGCCGATCGGCTTGCCTTCGACCGTCTTTACCGGAGGACCGAGCACCGCCAGCGCCTCGGCCAGCGTAGAACCGACGTGCAGTTTGCCCGCGAACACATACTGCGAGCCCTGTTCGTGACGCAGCTCCACAATACGGTCGTTCATCATGAACACATGGAAACCACCGGGATAAACGGCAATGAAGCGGTTCGGCAACTTGTCTGCCGGCAGGGTCTTGGGACCCCAGACGTATTTCACGGGCTGCCCGAAGGTCGCGATGACCTGCTTCAGGTCGACGGCGTCAATATCGAGCTGGGCGATCTTCTGCGGAAGCTGAGCCGCGAACTCGTCGGCGTGCGCGTAGCCCTGCAGACGGGCCGGATCGCCGTAGTCGGGATCGATGTTGATTTCCATCACCGACCGGTCCTGCTTGTCGATCTCGAAACTGAGGCCGATGGCTTCATAGTTCAGGAAGTCTTTGAATTCTGTTTCTTTCACCGTATAGTCCGGCCCAAACGCTTGCTTGATTCTTTCTTCCGAGTCTCCCACGCGCACGCCGTTGCCAAAAACGTAGCGGGGACTGAGCAGAGTGACTCCTACAACACTGCCCTCGTTTACACAGAATGACACGTCCTCGTAGGGCAAGTAGTATGTCTCGGGAAGGTCCTCCAACGTGTACTGCTGGTCCCCGTAGAAGACGAGTTTCGGCTTGCCGAATTTCTCCAGGATACTGTCTTTGTTTAGCTGGAACATCCCGGCGATTCCTTCGGGCAGAGCCGGGACACTCTGGACGACGTCCTGGCTCGCGCGAGCCGTCGTGTCTGGGCGGCCCATAGGCAAGAGCACGGCGCCGATGACCACGAGGGTCAGCAACCCTGACAGCCCTAGGGCCGGACGTTTCGGTATATGTCGACTCAACATGTGCGTGATCCTCCTTTCCAAGTTTCTTCTGGACTCCGCGATTCCAATCAAACGTAAGCTGAAAGCCGGCTTTCGAAATGCCATTTCTGCAATGTCGATGAGCGTGTCGGTGTAGCACTGCGCCTCCGACCGCAAGGCGGCCAGGACCGTCTCATCGACGGCTAACTCGCGCAGGTGACGCAGCTTCATATTCGCCATCCACACGAGCGGGTGCCAGAAATACACAACTTGCAGGATGGTCTGCGTCAGGCTCATCCAGGGGCCGCGCCGTTTGATGTGGGCCAGCTCGTGGGCGAGAATGGTGCGCAGACCCTGCTGCCCTACCTGCGGAGGCAGCACAGCCGGCAGGAGAATCACCGGTCGGACGAAACCACACACGGCCGGACTGCGCACCTCATCGGTGAGCCTCAAGGTCACCGGCACAGTGATCCCTAAATGGGCGCGGCACTCCTCCAGCAGCGCGACCATCTGTCGTCCGGCCGGACGGCTCCGATGCAGTGACCGTCTGACCGACACCACCTGCCACAACACCAGCGCCGACAGCAAGAAGGCTCCCACGACCCAGCCCAGCAGGACCAACCCCGGCCACTGGAGCGATACCACTTCCCTGCCGGCCACTGTTATCTCCGCCGCGCCGACGGGCATCACGATCATGCCCTGGAGGGGCTCGATGTATGCGGGCGGCGTCGGAGGAGAGACTGCCGGGACCGAAGGCAGAGACACCGCGGGCATGTAGCGGCCCAGCCAATAGGTGATGCCGGTCGGCAACGCCAAGGACGGTGGCAGCACCAGCTTCACCAGGACCAACAGCCACAGCGCGTACCGAAAGCGCGCACCGACCCGCGCTCGCAGGCAGAGGTCCGCAATCAGGAGCAGCCCCACAAGGACGCTGGACTGGACAAGCATGTGGGCGCCGAAGCCGCAGAATGCCCGGCCCCATTGATTGAGAAGAATGACAGCACTATCGAGCAGGTCCATCTCCGGTCTCCCCTCGGCGCGGGTCGTCCGCGCGATGTGATCTTGGCGCCTGGTTCATCCGGCGGGCTACCTGCCGGAGCTGACGGGCATCGTCGGCTGAAAGCCCTTCATGCTCCACCAGGAACTGCATCATAGGGGCCAAGGCCCCGCCAAAGGCCCGCTTGAGCATCCGGTAGAATTCGCCGCGTTTGGCCTCCACCTCGTCAACGGTCGTGCTGTAGAGGTTCAGGTTGCGAATCCTCTGGATGCGGAGCAGCCCCTTGCGGGCCATGCGGTCCATCGTGGTCTTGACGGTGCTATAGGCCCAGCCCTTGCTCGCCGCGAGGGCCTCTTGAACCGTGCCCGCGGCACAGGGCTCGTGCTCCCACAAGCTCCTCATGATGGCCCATTCGGCCTCTGTGAGCTCGACTTCCGGTCTGTTAGAACGCTTTTTCTTGCTCATAATCGGTTCTCCTCTATGCGACATGTATAATAGACGTGCTACATGTGTCGAATGTTTCTCAAAAAAACCTATGTGTCCAAAAAAATCTTGGTCTGGCCCCGGCGCGGCGGAATAGGACCGATGCGAGCTGTCGACGATGTTGGCGGCGGTGATCATCGTCGGGCCCGAGATCGGCGCGTAGTAGCGCGCGAAGATCGGCTCGAACTTGCGTTGCGTATCGACGGCGGCGAGGTGGCCGATAGTAAGAATAGCTCCCCACTTCAGAAAGCTGTTGTCGCAGTCGAGCATCTCGACGAAGACGTTGAACCAGGGATAGACCAACTCCGGGCGGCGCTCGGCAACGAGCCGCAGCACTTTCTCGTAGCCGTAGCGCAGCGTGCCCTTCGGGGCCTGGAACCCCTCGACCAGCTCGGGAATCCGCTACGGATCCGCGATGACGCGAGCGACGACCGCGTCGATGTCGGCTCCCTTGTGTCCCAACTCCTCGGCAATGTCTACTTCAGCCACATCAACACCCTGCCATATCGACCCTGCCGCCAGAGACATACCACATCGTCTGTCGGCTGTCCACAGCCCGCGCCTCGGCCGGCTCAGCCGCGCGCAAAGAGGCGGGGCCTGCATCCGTCTGACACAGGCCCCGCGAAAACTCCGAAAGAACACGGTCGCAATCAGCTACTCGGCTGGAATCGGATGGCCAAAGGCGACATCGTCGATGTACAGCACGCCGGAGGCGTTCTGACTCGGCTGGGTCTTGTCGCCCACGCCGAGGTAGAGCGTCTTGACGCTTCTGACGTTGACGCCGGCCGCTATCAGATCGCTCAACGGGATCTTCCACTGCGTCCACTCGCTGCTTACCATCGCATACGGGTTGTCCGGGTGATTCACCGGCTTCTTCTTATCACTGCTGTCCTCGACCGCGACATAGAGCGCGTCGAAACCGTTGCCGGGCGGCTGCTCCACCCCGACCGCCGCCAATTGCCACTGGCCGGTCACGGTGCCCACCGTCGAGAGCGAAGAGAACTCGGCGGCACAGGCGGTCCCGGCTACGTGACTGCATACCACCAGGCCGATGTAGACCGTGTTCGGCATCTCGATGGTGGTGGGCGTCGTGCCGGCGATCTGTGTCCACGTCTGACGATCGGCGGAGTATTCACCCGTGAAGGTGTCGCCCAAACGCTTGATTCGCAGCCAGAGGGGTAACGGTGTCGAATTGACGTCCGTGGTGGTCTCTGTCGCGTCCGTCCCGGCTATCACACGAGTCATCCATTCCACCCGGTTACGCGGTGAGGCGATCATGTGAGCCTGCATCGTGCCCGCACCCAAGCCCGCACGGACCATCAGACCCGCCTTGGCCCATTCGTGAGTATCCTGGATGCTGTCGACGCGGACCTCGATCGAGCCATCGCCGGTGAGCTGCTTATAGGCAAAGCGGAACTCGTCGGTCAGTTGGTAGATGTCTGAGCCGACCCCGCTCATGAGGATGGTGCCGTCGTCTTTCTCCAGGAAGGCGACCGGGTCGCCGCGGAACCACAGCGACAGGGTGTCTGCCCCGTTGACGGTCCAGTCCTGCGGCGTGGCAAAGGTCAGCAACGTCTCGGAGTTGGCCACGCCGCCCGTGTTCTTATAGGTGAACGGCATTGACTGTCGGCCGCCATGGCGGATCGTCTGCTCCACGTACGGCGGGTCGTCATACCCGACCTGTGAGCCGTTGGTGCCGCTGTCGTAGCCATCGGCCCAAGTATTGAAGATTTCGCCGCCCGGCTCGCCCGTGTAGCTCTCGAAGTCATCAATGACGACGTACTCCTGCGTCGTGAAGCTCCAGACGGCGCTGTCGCAAACACTGGGGATCTCGGCCTCGTTGACTTCGCCGATCTTCCAGTAATACGTCGTCCCAAGGTTCAGCCCACTTGGACTGTACGTGCTGGTCGCTACGGTATCGACCAAAGCCGTGCCCTCCGCCACCGCGTTGCTGTCGGTGTCGAGATACACCTGATGGGAGGCCGCTTCCCGGCCCGGACGCCAGCTCAAGGACGCCGCGCGATTCACCTCCGTGGCGCCGTCCGCGGGGACAGGCTCGCGCGCAACGATCGGCTTCTCGGAGAACTGAATCTCGCTCAGACCGTAACTGGTCCACTCACCCCAGTTGTCCGCGGCGGTGATCCGAACCGACCGCATCAGAAGGCCGCCCACGTCGATGGTCTGCCCGGCATACGTGGCCTTGCTGGTGCCCCGGTCCAGTTGGAAGTCGCCCAGCGTCACCCATTCGTTGGGCTCCGTGGCGTACTCAATCGTCACGTCCTTGAAACCCAAGCCGAGCCACCCTTCATACAGGTTGTTATAGTTCCATACGTGAATCTGGTACACTTTGTAGACTTGGTCGAAATCGTACTGAATCCAAACAGGTCCTCCCTGGGAAGCATCGCACGACCACATGGTGGTGTCGCCGACGCCATGTTGCCCATCGGCCAGTCCGGAACCATCGACGGTGGTCTCAGGTCCGCCCGATCCCTCCGCCGTGGGAAGCGAAGCGGTGGCCACGATGCCGTGAATCGGGTAAAGAGCCGGTTCCACCGTGAAGCTCCACACATCACCTTTGAAGACGGTGCCGTCCGGCGGTGCGTTGACCTCGTCAACCCGCCAGTAATACGTCCGGCCGAATTCCAGCGGACCGGGCGGGACGCACATGCTCGCCTCTTGCCCCGCGCTAACCAACAGCGCACTGCCTGCGCCGGCATTGTTGACATCATCAAGGCTGGTGCCGAAGTACACGTTGTGCGTCTCGGCGTGAGGGCCGGGCTCCCAACTCAGAACCGTGTCGCGACGCACGTCGACCGCCCCGTCGTCAGGACTGGGGCTGTCAGCCGTCGTTCTCTCTACGAAAACCGGCGGGACGTAGTCGCCTTCGTAGAATCTGACGCCATCAATCCAGAACTCGGCCACCGCAAAACCTATGTGGATTGTGATGGCCGCCGGGTCCACGTCCGCCGTAAAGACAGGGGTCGTTGCGTTATACTCCATCCATTCTTCCGTGATGGTGACAATCTGCTCAGGGAATCCCTCCCACGGAGATGCGTCCCGTTCCGGCTTGAGGCGGATGTCCAGAGTCCCTTGACTACACTTCAAGAAGGCCGAAAGCGTGTAGTACTTGCCCTGCTCAAAGACGTGACCTGTCTGCTTCAGGCCAACATCATAGTTGTTGGCGCCCAGCGCGGTTACATCAAGATGTAGACAATACTCTCCCTCAGCCGGACCCTCGGGAATCGCCGCGCCCACGCAGGCCGTAACCACCTCTGTGGTAACGCTGCCGTATGTGGACCACGGCGCAAGCACACCATCCTCGAAACCACCATTGGTTAGGAGATTGGTTCCGTCCTGGGCGTAGGCGGGACTGAATCCCATGAATCCGACCAACAGAATTGCCATCAAACATACTGCTCGAATTCTCATGATACTCACTCCTTACCATCAATTGCTCTGCGATCTAACTCGATTGAGTTCGACTCGACGGTCAACACTGTCCGGGCGACTACCTGGAATCGTTGTACGTCACCAGCCCTGCCGCGGCGGTATTCGCGGCCGCACCCAGAGCGGGGACGACACGAATGAAGCAGATCAGTCTCTTGTACGTGATCGTCCTCCTTCAAGGAACAAGGGTGCTTCGGAAGCAGCGGCGCGCGGCCGACGCGTCGATGCTCCCCTCGATTCTGTACGCGGCGTGTTCGGTGCTGTCGATCATCCAGCACATCCTGACAACATTGCTCAGAAATCGCGTGTCATGAGCCGAAGCTCCAACGATCTCTTCATCGACAAAAGCAGTCCGCCCCTGCGACACAAGTCAATCCCACGGCGCGATGACGTTCAGCCGGTTTGGGAACGATCAGCTCCAAATGCGCCTTAGGCGGGAAAATCGTCTCATACAGACCTGTTACGTGCCGCGTTCCTCCTCACTCTCTGACATCATCACCAGGGCGGGCCTTCAGCGATCAGACACCCTAAGGTCCTATATTGTCATGTTAGCAGGCGACCCGTGTGCCTGTCAAGCGCAAACGCGGGCGTGCGGCGGATGTGCCGTCCGGTCTGCGAGCTCTTCGGCTTCGCCTCAGGATGACAGACAGCGCGCCGCCCACGAATCTGTCCGAATCCGTCTAAGAAGAGGCAGCACGAGTTCTTGATATGATAGAACTCGTGGGCCTATACCATTCTTCCAGATATAGGCCCACGTCTGTGAGAATCTTCCGTCTTATCGCCTGCTACGGACTCAGCCGAATATCATCGACAAAGACCCAGCCCGAGCCGGCGCCTTCAATCGAGAAAGCCAGAGAAATCACGCTCTGCAGGTCTAGGTCTACGCCGAAACTCGCCAGCTCGATGTTCACCTCCTGCCAGTCCTCAGCGGCAAAGTCTACATCCACGGCCTTCGCAACGCCGTTGACCTTCACGTAGAACTGCGCGCCGACATTGTCGGCCCGGCCATGCACATAGAAGGTCAAGGTACTGACACCGGCTCTGGTCCAATCCTGTGCCGGGTCAAAGGGGAGGCTGACCTCTGAATGGCTGACGCCACCCTTGCCATAGTAGAGCGGCATAGATTTGCCGCCGCCGTGGACCACCGTCTGCTCCACGTAGGGCGGGTCATCGTGGCCTGCCTGCGAGCCATTGGTGCCGTCGCCATAGCCGTCGCTCCAGGTGCTGAAGATCTCGTGATCTTCAGCGCCGCTGTAGCTCTCGAAGTCGTCGACGCTAATGAACTCTTGCGTCGTGAAACTCCAGGCGGGGCCTTCCCACACGCTGGGCGTCGCGGCTTCGTTGACCTCGTCGATCCTCCAGTAGTACGTCGTGCCCGGGTTCAAGTTGCCGACGCTGTAGGCCGGAGCATCCACGACATCCACCGGGGCCGCGCCGTCGGCGACGGCGCTGCTATCGGTGCCGAAGTAGACCTGGTGCAGAGCGGCCTCGCGGCCGGCCCGCCAGCTCAGAGTCGTATCGAGGGGCACGCCCGTAGCCCCGGGGGCCGGCTTGGGATCTCCGGCTATAACCGGAATGTAGAAGAACCGCACCTCGCTCAGGCCGTATTGCTCCTCGCCCCCCCAACTACTGGTGCAGGTGACCCTGACGTACTTGGCGACAACGCCGCCGAAGTCCACCGTGGTATTGTGATCGTAGTTGGCGGCGCCGGGAGCCGGGGTGAACTCAGGGACATCCGTCAACGCTATCCACTTGGTGTCGTCCGTGGAGTATTCAATCGTCGCGGTCTTCACACCCCAGCCAAAATACCACTCAAGCTCACTATTCGAGTTCCAGACCCACATCTCATCCAGTTTGTAGGCCTCGTTGAACTCATATTTGATCCAGACCGGCGGCTGTTGACCGGCGGCGCTCACCCACATGTTTACGACCCTCTCGTCATGCCGGTCCAAATCATCGAGACCCGACTCGTCCACCGTCTTCTCCGGCCCTGAGTTGGCATTGAGCGAACTGGAGGCTGTGGCCACAACACTCCGCACCTTGGGATTCATGCCTTGGCCTTCAAGCGCGCCGATGTCATAAGCCGAACCGACGGGACGGGCCGTGCCGGCGAAGTCGTCGGCGACGAGCGCCAACGTCTTCCCGGCATCCTCGCCCGGCGAACCTGCCTTCAGATGGTAATCGCCGTTCGCCGCGTCGACGAATTCCGGATCGCCCGCGATGTTGCCGTTGACGCCGATGATGGCGGCGCCGGTATAGTCGAGCGGATCCAGGCCCGAGTTGGAGTAGAACAGGTTATTCTCGATAGTTACGACGTCATTGTAATCGTCTACATACCTGAAGATGGCAAAGTTGGAACCGCCGCTCGCGATCGTGCTATCGGCGATAATGCAGTTGATGATGCTCTTTACGCCGGCTTCGTTGCCGCTGTCTCCGACGTCGAACATGAATCCGTCCGGGTTGTTGCTGCCGACGAACGTGCAATTGTAGATGAGGGCCCGCTTGTCCGCGACTCTGATCTCATAATTGCTGGGAGCGGTTCCGGAGGGGACGGGCACATCCACCCCGTTGTAGGCGAAGATGCAGTTCACGATCTCGATCTGGCTGGCCCCATCGGCATCGTCAATGACCGACGCGCCGTTCCTGGAGCCGCAGTTGGTGAACAGACAGCGGCGAATCCTCACGTCGTTGCCGGCCCCCCTGGCACTCCGCATCCTCATGGCGCCGCCTTGTCCAACGGCGGTGCAACCATCGAAAACGCAGTCTTCCATCACAACCGTCGAATCGTCACGAATACACAACGCGCCGCCGTCACGCGCCGTTCCGCCCTCGGAGCCGCCTTCGAATCTCGCGGTGCAATTGAAGAACGTAACGCCGCGGAGAGTGCCCTGGCTCCCGTTTCGGATGTACATGGCGCCGCCGTTTTCTGTGTCATTATGTTCGCCGGTCGAAGAGTTCCGGATGACCAGGTTCATAATGGTCCATGACTTGGCCCCGTTCATAGTGAAAGCGCCATTCTGCTCCTGGTAGGGCCGCGCCATGTCGATGATGGTCGGAGTCACTGAGGAATCGGAGGTAGTGAAGGAACTATCATAGCTGCCGATGAGCGTTTGGCCGGAGAGAATATCCGTGTTGTTCGGTTCATTGGCATAGGTGCCGCCGGCAACCAGGACGGTGAGGTCTGCGTCCTTGAGCTCCAACGCCTCGGCGATCGTCTGGAACGGAGCAGCCTGGGTACCGTCTCCCGTGGCGGCAACCGAACCGTCGACATAAACCGTCGTCTGCGCCAGAGCACTGCCAGCTATACACAGAACGATGAGAGTAAGAGAACGCGTTTTGCACATCGTCGATTCCTCCTAAGTGAAGAAGCACATTGGTGAGTCTTACTGGCTCGGGACAGCTCCTCTTTGGAGATTATAGGGGCGGACCCCCTTCCTGCCGACGTAATCTGATGTCTTAGGTGGTCTCATCAGCCTGCTCCAACCGTCCGACGACGTCGGACCGCGTCATAGCGACAATAGGACCAAAGCCCTCAGCGGTGTTGACGCCGGCGGAGGCCCGGACCCGAACGAGCCGATACGGTGCATAGGGGAGTGCTGGCATGGGTCAATACTCTCTGTTCCCTGAGCACCAAAAGGATGTCGCCCAGTGCGCCAACCATGCTCATATCATAACCATTTGGGCCGACCGAGGCAATGAGGAAATGGACGCGATTGCCTGTTTTGGCGGTGTTCGCGATGGGGTTTCTCACGTGGGCCTTGTCGCACCGTCGGGATCTGATGCGACGCCTGTCTGTTTTGGCCAGGCGGCGTAGCGAAAGCGGGGTCTGTCTCGCTTGCAAAACCGCCCGGACGGGACTATCATGGCCGGGATGTCGAAGCAATCGGGATCGGATAAGACCAGCCCGGCGGCCGTGAACAAAAAGGCGTACCGGGACTTCGCGCTGCTCGAGAAGTTCGAGGCAGGGTTGGAGCTGCTGGGTAGCGAGGTCAAGTCGCTGCGCGGCTCCGCGGCGGACCTGAGCGGTTCGTACGCTCGGATCAACGAAGGGGAATGCTGGCTGGTGGGGGCCAAGATTGCCCCGTATGCGATGGCGCGCGACGGTGGGCACGACCCGACCCGCAAACGCAAGCTCCTGCTGCACAAGGCCGAGCTGCGCCGCATCTGGACCAAGCTCGAACAGCGCGGCTTTACGCTGGTGCCGCTGCGGATGTACTTCAACGGCCGAGGCATCGCCAAGGTCGAGCTGGCCCTGGCCCAGGGCAAACGCCAATACGACAAACGCCAAACGATTACCGAACGCTCCCAGAAACGTGATATCGACCGGAGCATGAAGAAGTACAAACACCGATAGAGTCCGGCGTGGCCGCAAGACAAGAACGTAGGTTGTCACGAGGCAAGAGAGAGGTTTTCATCATGGCCGACGAAGAGAAAACGGAGAAGAAACTCATCATAGACGAGGACTGGAAGAAGGAGGCGCAAAAAGAAAAGGAGGTCTTAGCGGCGCAAGAGAAACAGGAGAAGGCGAAGGCCGCTGAGGAGGAGTCGCAGGGTCGGTCCGGCCCCTTGCCCGAGGGCAATCTGGCCGCGCTCATCAGTATGTTGACGACGCAGGCACTGTTCTCGCTGGGGCTGCTGCAGGTCAAAGGCGAGGAACACCGCGAACCCGACCTGGAGCTGGCCCGGTACAACATCGACATGCTCGAGACCTTGCAGGCCAAGACCAAGGGCAACCTTACGGAAGACGAGGAAACGGTGCTCAAGAACACGCTGGGCGAGCTGCGCATGGGTTACGTACACGTCGCCAATCAGAAGCGGCCCGACCAGCAATAATAGAGTGCTCCACCACAGACGGGAAGGAGGCATTTTGGCCCATATCCTGGACAAGATCATCGCCGACAAGCGTGACGAGGTGCAGAGAAGACAGGTCGAGACAAGCCTGGAGTCGCTCAAGGAGCAAATCGCCGGCCTGCCGCGCTGCCGGAACTTCTTCAAGGCCGTCACCAAGCCCAACCGGCGTGGACTCAACGTGATCGCCGAGGTGAAGAAGGCCTCGCCGTCAGCGGGACTGATCCGCGCGGATTTTGACCCCGTCTTCATCGCGGAGACCTACGAGAGATGCGGCGCCGATGCGATCAGCGTGCTGACCGATGAGAAGTACTTCCAGGGCAAGCTGGAATATGTCGAGCAGGTCAAACAGGCGGTGGAGCTGCCGGTGTTGCGGAAGGATTTCATCGTCGATATCTGGCAGGTTTATGAGTCGCGGGCGGCCGGAGCGGATGCGATTCTGCTGATCGCCGACGCCCTCAAGCCGGGCGAACTGATGGATCTGATGATCGCGGCGGCGGAGCTGACGCTTACCGTCCTGCTGGAGGTCCACCAGGCCGACACACTCATGGCCGTCCGCAGCCTCATCGGCTTTCCGAAGAGGGGCTATAGCATACTGGGCATCAACAATCGCGATTTGACGACAATGACCGTCGACATCAACACAACCAGCCGACTCAAGGACCTGCTCGATGAAGGCGAGCCCGTAGTCGCCGAGAGCGGGATCAGAACGCCCGACGACGTCGAAAGACTGATCTCGGTCGGTGTCCGCGCCGTCCTTATCGGTCAGACACTGTGTGAGCATCCTGACATCGGCGAGAAATTCAGCGAGTTGTTCGGCTGACCCTTGCCACGGAGCGGTCTTCTTGGCACACTGAGAGGCATGAAACCAAAGGTCTACATAGAAACAACGATTCCGAGCTATCTGGCCGCACGACCCACCCGGGATCTGATCGTCGCGGCCCACCAAGAGATTACGCGACAGTGGTGGCTCGAGCGCCGAGACAGGTTTGATTTGTTCATCTCGCAGTTCGTGGTCAACGAGGCGGGGGGCGGGGATCCTGAGGCTGCCGAAGAACGCCTTCGCTTGCTTGACGGCATCGCCGCATTGGAGGTCTCAGCCGAGGTAACCTCTCTGGCGGAGCTGCTTGTCGCCCGTTCTGCCGTCCCGCCCAGAGCGGCCGCAGACGCCGCACATATTGCCGTGGCCACGGTGCATGCGATGGATTTCCTGATGACGTGGAACTGTACCCACCTGGCCAACGCGATGATGACCGCTCAGATCGTGCAGGTGTGCGATGCCGCCGGATATGCTTGTCCGGTGATATGCACCCCGGAAGAACTGCTGGAGGAATAGAGCCATGTGGAAAGACCCCATCGTGGAAGAAGTCCGCTCGATTCGTGAACAGTTGGCCGAAGCATGTGCCTTTGATATCCGCAGGATCGTCGCTGATGCTGAGGGCAAGCAGCGCACATCCGGGCATCGTCTGGTGTCCTTCGCAAAAGGCAAACGCCCCCCACAGGTCAAGGGCAAGGCGGCGCCGTCGTAATCCCTTTGATGATGGCTACACCGCAGTTCATACTCACCGGCTTGCAGGAGCATAAGAGCGAGCTCACCGCCGAGCGCGGGGTCAGAACCCGCGACGACGTCGAGAGACTGATTTCGGTCGGCGTCCGAGCCGTGCTCATCGGGCAGACCCTC
>CAZGRF010000026.1:0-16681 GCA_964527825.1 uncultured Pirellulales bacterium | reverse complement strand
GAAGCACCACGATATTGTCGTGCTCAATCGGAAGGGTCGGATCGTACTGGACCTTCGGGGCAACCATACGCGTATTTCAGGCAGTCGATCCGATAGTGTTACAGCCACAATGCGCCCTGTTTGTGTGTCTATTCCAAGGGGCGGACCAGGATCGCCAATATGGTGGTCGCTTGCCGAAGCGCCGGACAAGTTGAACTCTCGCTTCTCTACGATGCTCAGGGTCATATTCGCGCCTGTCTGACCATGGTGGAATCAACGACATGGGCCACGTCTTCACAGACGTCCAGCACGGTTTCATTGTGACGAATCTTCGCTGGAGATCGAGAACAGTGGTGAAGTGCTCCAGCCAACGCGGCATCGCAAAGCAGTGGCTCAAGGAGGGCGAATATGCCTTGAAATGGACTCGACTCTCGCCACGATTTCGTCCAGAACCAAGTCTGTCTCCAGCTTCTCGCCTTGGCCTACAATCTGGGCAACTTCATAAGGCGGCTGGAGTTGCCCAAATCATTGAAGGACTGGTCGCTACGGGCACTCAGAGATAAGCTGATCAAGATCGGGGCCAAAGTGGTTAGCCACCCCCGTTAGGTGGTGTTTCAGATGGCCGAGGTGGCGGTGCCGCAGAGGCTTTTTCGGGGAATCATCAATTGTGTCGGGCGGTTTAGGGCTGGCCCAGACCAAGTGGGAGCCGGATGACATTATGCAGGGTCAAGACGAAGCTCGGCAATGATAAGACTGCGATGGAGTTGCCACGGAGTGACAGAATTTAACGGAGGAACAAGCCAAGATTGATGACCAGAGCTGTTGCATCGGATGCAGTACCTGGGTATCATAAGACGCATACCGTACGGGAGCACAGTCTACGAGATCAGACAGGAAATCCCGGTTCACACGGATTACACATCCACGTGGGCGAAACTGGCTTCCTTCGGCTTGCAGAATGACGAAGGTGTCACCCATGAAACCAACTGGCCCACGCATCCTGAAGGTCAATGGCGGCTCGTCGAGCGTTGAGATTCTCGCTGCCTCCGATCACAAATCGGCAGCGGATTTCCTGATTGAGGGGCTCGAAGAGCAGAATAATCTGGAATCGCTCCGGGCTGTGGGACACCGGGTGGTCCACGGCATGCAATGCACCGCGCCCGAGTTGGTCACCCGGGAGTCGTTGGATGAGCTGCATCGCATCAGCCCGTACGCCCCGGAACATCAGCCCCGCGAGATCGAACTGATCGAGATGTGCCGTCAGCGTCATCCGAAACTGCCCCAAGTGGCCTGTTTCGACACGCCGTTTCACCGCGATATGCCGCGTGTTGCCCAGCCGCTTCCCACCCTGCCTCGCTACGAGGCGAAGGGAGTCTAACGCTACGGTTTGCCCGGTTGTCCCATGCCTACCCAGCCGGATGAATTCCTAAATGGCAGGAATCGCGGTCGGAAAGCAAGAACAACATGCAGTCTCTTTCATTGCGATGGAGAACCTGGATGGCCAGGCAAACGCGTCCGAGCTCACGCGCGACCGAGCCGCCTTTGCGGGCTGAATTGTTCAGCGTCGAACAACTCGCGCGCCATGCCCGGGCCCTGGCGGCGGACCACCAGATCATCACTCAACACAGTTCCAACCGCCTGTTGGCTCGATTGGACGGAAACGAGCAGAGTCTCCGAGCCTTCAATCTCGCGACCCGCGCCGTAGATCCAAGCCGGCGTATCACTCCCGCCGCCGAATGGCTGTTGGACAACTTTTACCTGATCGAAGAACAGATCCAAATGGCCAGGCGACATCTGCCCCGTGGCTACAGCCGGGAATTGCCTCGCCTCTTGAACGGCCCTTCCGCCGGACTTCCACGCGTCTACGACATCGTGCTCGAATTGATCTCGCACGTGGATGCACAGATTGATGCGGGACCACTCAGCGCGTTCATCGCCGCCTACCAAGCGGTTAGTTCCTTGAAGCTGGGCGAGTTGTGGGCTATCCCAATTATGTTGCGTCTGGGGTTGATTGAAAATCTCCAGCGCGTCACCGCCCGACTGACCCTCGCCCGGGAGGATTGCGACCTTGCGGATCTGTGGGTGGATCGCTTGCAGGATATGGCGGAAAAGAACCCGTCCCACCTCATTGTGGTGGTGGCGGACATGGCGCAGTCAGATCTTCCCATCTCCAGTTCGTTCGTGGCGGAATTTTGTCAGCGTTTATCACGACACAGTCCGGTGTTGCATCTCGCGCGCACCTGGCTCGAGCAGCGGCTCGTTGAGCAAGGATTGTCCATCGAGCAGCTTGTCCATCTGGAAAGTCAGAATCAGGCGGCCGATCAGGTATCCGTCAGCCACAGTATTGCCAGTCTTCGTTTCTTGAGCGCCATGGACTGGAAGGAGTTCGTGGAGACCCTGAGTCGGGTTGAGGAGACTTTGCGTTCCGACCCTGCCGACGTTTACAGCGGGATGGATTTTTCGACCCGCGATCGGTATCGCCATTCGGTCGAGTTCCTTGCCCGGCACAGTCAACTCTCGGAAGCGGACGTTGCGCAGCTCGCTATCCAACTGGCTGCAGACAGTGCCCGGAAAAAGGGGCGCGAAGATCGGACCGCCCATGTGGGCTACTATCTGATCGACAAAGGCCAGTCCATGCTGGGGCGCATGGCGAATGTGCGGTGGCCCTGGCGAACGATCGTCGAGCGCAGCATCCACCGCTTTCCGCTGACGTTCTATGCGGGCGGCATTGGGGTGCTCACTCTACTCGCGACGTTCGGGTTTATGCGGCAGGCCCGGACGCTCGACGTGCAGGGATGGAAACTCATTTTCTTCACCCTGGTTTTTCTGCTTTGTGCCAGCCAACTGGCCGTGGCGTTGATGAATTGGCTGTCCATGCTGCTGGTGAAACCCCACCTGCTCCCACGCCTGGATTATTCCTCCGGCATCGCTTCAGATTGCCGCACGATGGTGGTCGTTCCCACGATGCTCACTAGCCTGGAAGGCGTTGATCGCCTCATCGAGACCTTGGAGATTCATCATCTCGCGAATCGGGATCAGCACCTTCACTTCGCCTTGCTGACGGATTTCCGCGACGCACCGGAGGAGACTCTGCCTGGAGATCGGGTGTTGCTTGAGCGGGCACGGGCCGGAGTCGAGACGCTGAACCGAGAATACTCATCTGACGGCCAAAGCCTCTTTTTTCTGCTTCACCGCCCGCGCCGCTGGAATGCCGAAGAAGGCTTGTGGATGGGTTACGAACGCAAGCGGGGAAAGCTTGCGGAGTTCAACGCCCTTCTCCGCGGCGGTTCGCGCGAATGCTTTTCCGAGATCGTGGGGGAGACGGCCATTTTGCCGGCCATCAAGTATGTCATCACGCTGGACACGGACACCCAGCTTCCGCGCGATGCCGCCCGCCGGCTTGTCGGAACGATGGCCCATCGGTTGAACCGGCCGGAATTCGATCCGGTGCGGGGGGTTGTGAACGAAGGCTACAGCATCCTGCAGCCGCGTGTAGCTGTGAGTCTGCCGAGCGCCCGGCGATCTTGGTTCGTGCGGCTTCATGCCGGCAACGCGGGAATCGATCCTTACACGCGGGCGGTTTCCGACGTGTATCAGGATCTATTCCAGGAAGGCTCGTTCATCGGAAAAGGAATCTACGATGTGGATGCCTTTGAGCGAGCCATGGCCGGACGCTTCCCGGAGAACACTGTTCTCAGCCACGACTTGCTGGAAGCGTGTCATGCGCGCTCCGCCCTCGTGAGCGACGTGGAATTCTACGAAGAACACCCTTCCCGCTACAATGTAGACATTGACCGGCGCCACCGCTGGATTCGCGGCGATTGGCAGATCATGCAGTGGCTCCTGCCGCGGGTTCCCGGTTCTGACGCCCGTCGCATGGCCAATCCGCTCTCCGGGCTGTCGCAGTGGAAGATATTCGACAACCTTCGGCGCAGTCTGGTCCCCATTGCCCTGATGCTCTTCATGTTGGGCAATTGGCTGCTCCTCCCCGAGCTCGGCGGCCTGGGATCGCTGCTGGTCCTGGTGATCATCACGCTCCCCGGATTGTTGTCGGCGCTGGTCAATGTGTTTCGCAAGCCGGCTGATTTGCCGTGGGCGATGCATCTGCGGGGAGTGGCCGGGTCGGGCGGCCGGCAGCTCGGCCAGGTCTTTCTCACCTTGGCATTTCTGCCCTACGACACCTTCATCAGCCTGGACGCAATCGGAAGGACGCTGCTGCGCTTGCTGGTGACGCACAAGCGACTCCTCGAATGGCAAACGTCGAGTGATTCCGAACGGACCGCGCGTGCAAACCTCGCCGGTTTCTATGCCACCATGTGGATCGCGCCGATCGTCGCTCTGCTGAGTGGATTCTTGCTGGTTTCGCTGCAGTCGGCCCAACTGTCTTTGGCCCTGCCGATCCTTGGTGTCTGGCTCGCGGCTCCGTGGATCGCCTGGTGGATCAGCCAGCCCATTGAATCCGCGACTGCCGATCTGACGGCAGAGCAATCAACCTTTCTGAGACGCACCGCCCGCAAAACGTGGTATTTTTTCGAAACCTTAGTCACCGCGCAGGAGAACTGGCTGCCGCCGGACAATTTTCAGGAAGTTCCCGCCCCGACGATCGCTTCGCGGACCTCGCCCACGAATATGGGCCTAGCGCTGCTCGCCAATCTGGCAGCCCGGGATTTGGGGTATCTCTCGGTGGGCGGCTTGATTCGACGCACGCAAGACACCCTCGCCACGATGCAACGACTCGAGCGGTATCGCGGGCACTTCTACAATTGGTATGAGACTCGCACGCTCCAACCACTCCTCCCTCTGTATGTATCGAGTGTGGACAGCGGCAACCTCGCGGGACATTTGCTGACGCTCGGCTCCGGACTGAGGGAACAGGCCGATGAAAGAACTTTCACGCCACAGATTCTTACCGGTCTGCGCGACACGGTGAGGGTTCTCAGGGAGTTGGTCCACGAAAATGCTGCGCTGGCCAAGCTCGACGCAGAATTGGAGGAGGCACCTTCCAATCTGCGCGCGGCGTTTACCCTGTTGGAACGGGTGACGGGCCAGGCGACCCAGATCGCTGCTTCGCTGGCGAACCAGAAGGAAGAACTCAACGGGTGGACCCAGACTCTGAAGCGGAACTGCGAGGAGCATTGGAAGGACATGCTCTTTCTTGCGCCGTGGCTGGCTTTGCCAACCCCATGTCGTAGCAACCGGCTTGAGGAGAAGCTCATCCAACTCGACCAAGTACCCACCTTGCGAGAGGTCGCGACGTTTGCTGAATCGCTCTGTCCGTTGATCGAAGCGGCATTGCAGGACCTTTCAACGGAACCTGCCCAATCTCGGAAAGAGGAACAAGAATATCTCACTGAGCTCTCGCGCTGTCTATATGAAGCCAGCGACCGTGCTCGTCAGCGCCTGCTCACATTGGAGACCTTGGCCCAGCAAGGCGTCGAACTGGCTGCGATGGATTTTACTTTTCTGTTCGATCCAGCGCGAGATCTGTTTTCCACCGGGTTCAACGTCACCGAACGCCGGCGTGACACCAGCTTCTATGATCTACTGGCCTCGGAGGCGCGTTTGTGCAGCTATGTCGCCATCGCTTTGGGGCAAGTTCCGCAGGACCACTGGTTCTCGATGGGCCGTCTGCTCGTCGCTCCACGGGGCGAGCCGATGCTGGTTTCGTGGAGCGGCTCGATGTTCGAATATCTGATGCCGCTGCTGGTCATGCCCAACTATGAGAACACGTTACTCGATCACACCTGCAAAGCGGCGGTGCAACAACAGATTGAGTATGGGAAATTGCGCGGCGTGCCGTGGGGCATATCCGAATCGGGCTATAACCGGACCGATGTTCACCTGAACTACCAATACCGCGCGTTCGGCGTGCCGGGCCTGGGTTTGAAACGAGGATTGACCGGGGACTTGGTGATCGCTCCTTACGCCACCGCCATGGCGCTGATGGTGGCGCCGGTGGAAGCCTGTGGAAACCTACAACGGCTGGCCGCTGAGGGACGCGCAGGCGCTTACGGTTTCTACGAAGCGGTGGATTACACGCCGAGGCGTCTGCCGCCGGGCAAAACGAGCGCTACGATCCGATCCTTTATGGTGCATCATCAAGGGATGAGCTTGCTGGCTCTGGTCAATCTATTGCGGGACTACCCCATGCAACGTCGCTTCATGGCCTGTCCATTGCTCAAAGCGACGGACTTGCTGTTGCAGGAGCGTGTGCCCAAGACCGCCGCGAGCGTGTTCGCCGAAGATTCGGTAGTAGAGACATCGCGGACGCTTTCTGGCGAAGGTGTGATGCGCGTTTTCACGAATCCCACACCACCGGCACCGGAGGTTCATCTTTTGTCCAACGGTCGCTATCATGTCGTCATCAGCAGCGCCGGCGGCGGCTACAGTCGTTGGCGCGATCTGGCGGTCACCCGCTGGCGCGAAGATGCCACGCTTGATTGCTGGGGGACGTTTGTTTATCTGCGCGATCTGGCGACGGGAGAGTTTTGGTCCGCCGCGTACCAGCCCACCTTGCGCGCGACGAAAGGTTACGAAGCCATCTTCACGCAGGCGTGCGCGGAGTTTCGGCAACGTCATGCCGACCTCGAAATCCACACCGAGATCAGCGTGTCGCCGGAAGACGACGTCGAGTTGCGGCGCATCACGATCGCCAATCGTTCACCCGTGGCGCGCATCATTGAATTGACCAGTTACGCGGAAGCGGTGCTCGCAATTCCGGCCGCGGACGCGGCGCATCCCGCTTTCAGCAATCTCTTCGTGCAAACAGAATTCGCGCGAAAATCTTCTGCCATTCTCTGCACCCGCCGGGCCCGTTCCCACGAAGAAAGGCCGCCGTGGCTGCTGCATCTGATGGTGGGCCAGGGCGGCGAACAGGGAGAAATCTCCTGCGAAACCGATCGCGCCAGATTCGTCGGACGTGGCGGAACCTTGGCCAACCCTGCTGCGATGCAGAGCATTTCGCCATTGTCCAACACCGCCGGTTCCGTGCTCGATCCCATCATTTCGCTGCGGCGCACGGTCTCTTTGCCGCCCCATGAAGTCGCCGTGATTGACCTGGTTCTGGGCGTGACAGAAAGCCGGGAAGCCGCGCTAGCGCATGTGGAAAAATATCAAAGCTCCCGCATGGTTGACCGCGCCTTCGATCTGGCGTGGACTCACAGCCAAGTGACCTTGCGCCATCTCAACGTCACGGAGGTGGAGGCCCAACTCTACGGCCGTCTGGCCGGCGCGTTGATCTATGCCGACCCTGCCCGTCGGGCAAACCCCGGCGTGTTGCTCAACAATCGACGCGGACAAGACGGTCTCTGGAGCTACGGTATTTCGGGCGACGCGCCGATCGTCTTGCTCCGCATCAGCGACACGGAGAAGATCGAGATTGTTCGGCAACTGATCCAGGCGCACTCCTACTGGCGTATGAAAGGACTGACTGTTGATCTCGTCATCTTGAACGAGGACGTTTCAGTTTACCGCCAGTCCCTGCAAGACCAGATCACAAGTCTGATTTCATCCGGAATTGAAGCACAAATGCTGGACAAGCCGGGCGGCATCTTCGTCCGGCGCCTCGAACAGATTCCCAACGATGATCGCGTGCTGCTGCAATCCGCGGCACGGATCGTTATAGACGATGAGAAGGGGACTCTGACGGAGCAATTGGAGCATCGAAGTGTTTTGGATCCCTCGGTCCCAGCCCTGACGCCCACCCGCTCCGCGTCTTCCGATGTGCCCACGCCGCTCCCTCAACGCGCGTTGATTTTTCCGAACGGCTTTGGCGGCTTTACCCGCGACGGGCACGAGTATGTCATTACCCTCCAAGCGGGGCAGATGACTCCGGCCCCGTGGGTCAATGTGCTGGCCAACCCCTATTTCGGGACGGTTGTTTCGGAGAGCGGCGCCGCTTACACCTGGGTCGAGAACTCCCATGGATTTCGACTGACGCCCTGGAGCAACGATCCTGTCCAGGACACCACGGGCGAGGCATTCTACATTCGCGATGAGCAGACAGGGCAGTTCTGGTCGCCCACGCCGTTGCCCGCGCGCGGGGCGATGCCCTATGTCATCCGCCATGGCTTTGGCTACACGGTGTTCGAGCATACCGAAAACGGCATCGTTTCCGAGTTGTGGATCTATGTGGCGATGGACGCGCCGGTGAAATTCACGGTCTTGAAATTGCGCAACGTCTCGGGGCGTCCGCGTCGCGTGTCGGTAACCGGCTACTGGGAATGGGTGTTGGGCGACTTGAGGCATAAGAACCTGCTGCACGTGCAAACCGAAGTAGACCTCAAGAGCGGTGCGTTGCTGGCGCGCAATTATTACAGCACCGAATTCCCCAATCGCATCGCGTTTATCGATGTCAACGATGGGATGCGTACCCTCACCGGGGACAGGAAGGAATTTCTGGGCAGGAACGGAGGCTTGTCACAGCCGGCGGCGTTGAAACGCGTACGCCTTTCCGGGAAAGTCGGCGCGGGGCTCGATCCATGTGGCGCGGTGCAAGTCGCCTTCGATTTGCCTGACGGGCAGGAACATGAAACGAGTTTTCGCCTCGGGGTGGGTCGCAACGCGGCTGAAGTACAGAACCTGATCCGGCGCTTTCGCCGGGCAGACGCCAGCCGCGTGGCGCTCGAAGGTGTCTGGGCCTATTGGAATCGAACCCTCGGCGCGGTGAACGTGGATACGCCCGATCCCGCCGTGAATGTGATGGCGAACGGCTGGCTGTTGTATCAGACCCTGAGCTGCAGACTCTGGGGCCGGACGGGATTCTATCAATCCGGCGGCGCCTACGGATTCCGTGACCAGTTGCAGGACGTGATGGCGCTGGTGCATGCCGAACCGGCGCTAACCCGTGAGCATTTGCTCCGCGCCGCCGCGCGTCAATTCCGCGAAGGTGATGTGCAGCATTGGTGGCATCCGCCGGCCGGGCGCGGCGTGCGGACGCATTTTTCCGATGACTACCTGTGGCTGCCTTACGCCACCTGCCGCTACGTCGCGTGTGTCGCCGACCTCGGCGTGCTCGACGAGAAGATTCCCTTCCTTGAAGCCCGACCGGTCAAGCCGGAGGAGGATGCTTACTATGATTTGCCGAATCGCTCCGAGGAGTCGGCCACACTTTACCAACATTGCGTGCGCGCCATCGAGCGCGGATTGACATTCGGCGAACACGGTCTGCCGCTGATCGGTTGTGGCGACTGGAACGATGGCATGAATCGGGTGGGAAGTCAGGGACGCGGTGAAAGTGTCTGGCTGGCGTTCTTTCTTTGCGACGTGCTCACCCAGTTTGCCCAACTGGCGCGCGCGCACCACGATCCTGCCTTTGCCGAACGCTGTCTCGCACAAGCGCGGCAACTGCAACAGAACATCGAGCAGCACGCATGGGACGGCCAATGGTATCGCCGCGCCTACTTCGACAACGGCGAACCGCTCGGCTCCCAGGCCAATCCGGAATGTCAGATCGATTGCCTGCCGCAAAGCTGGTCGGTGATCAGTGGTGCCGGCGAACCGCAGCATTCCCGTCAGGCGATGAACGCCGTTGACCAGCGCCTGATCAGGCGAAAGGCCAGACTGATCCAGTTGTTGGATCCGCCTTTCGACAAGTCGCCCCTGGACCCCGGTTACATCAAAGGCTACATTCCGGGCGTGCGCGAGAACGGCGGCCAATATACCCACGGCGCGATTTGGACCGCCATGGCCTTCGCTCTCATGGGAGAAAGCGAACGCGCGTGGGAACTCTTCGCGCTGCTCAATCCCATCCATCACAGCGGGACGCCCCAGCAAATCGCCACCTACAAAGTTGAGCCCTACGTCGTCGCGGCGGACGTCTATGCGGTTGCGCCGCACACGGGTCGGGGCGGTTGGACTTGGTATACAGGTTCAGCCGGTTGGATGTATCGGTTGCTGATCGAAACCCTGCTGGGCGTGAACCTGGAGGGCGATCAATTGCGTTTGGCCCCGCGTCTGCCGAAGACTTGGACGACCTTCAAAATCCACTACCGCTACCGGCAAACGGTTTATCACATCACCATCACCCGACTCGCCACTGATTCGGCCGACGCGAATCCACTCTCCCTCGATGGACAAGAAATATCCGGAGAGACAATTCCCCTCTGGGACGATCGCCATGAGCACGCCGTCGAAATGAGAGTCCGCTGACAGATCGATCAACTCCGGGATCAAGCATGGCTTCCAGGGCTGGTTCTTTGGCAACATCCTTCAGGGCGGCATCATCTGGCGTGTGGTGGACTTGGCCTCTGGCTCTTCCGACAAACTGCAGCAGCGAGAAGCCCTTGCGATTTCACTGGTGCTGGACAAGCAGCGGCAAGCCCCGTAGGAGCGAATACCATCAGGCTCGTCCATGCGTCAAAGACGATATCCGCGACGAAATCCGTGATGTCATCGAGTTCCATCGCCAGGGCATGGATATGCGGGCGGCCAAGATTCACACTCAAGGACCAGAAGTTGGTTCAACGCGAGATTGCAGAGTCAATCAGAGCTTTGTTTCATGCCTCACGGCAGGATGGCAGCTCGGCAAGGGCGGTGGGACCTCTGAGTTGCGCTAACCCAAACGGTATCGCGGTCGCGCCGTTCGGAGGATATGCCTGGGGTTGAACCCGAGATCCTTGGGCCCCGACAGCAGCATCACCTGCGATCCGCGTGACCGAGCGCCGGGTGTCGTGGGCGGGTAGACACGAATGACGCCCAATATGGGTTTGTCTCGGGTCACGGCGATAACCTCGGAATCGCTCCAGGAAATCTCCTTCTTGCGGAGTTCATAAGCGAAGTCCGCGGTCACGACCTCCAGGGTGATGGTGGCGAATTCTCCGAATTTGCCGATCCCCAGAATACGAGTCATCCCCCCGAGGGCGTTCTCACGGTAACGCGTCTGGTGGCAGACGACCACATAGGGTGGAGCCAGCAAGGTGGTCCGGCCGCCGCGTATGCCCCGACGTGCCGACCGGATTCTGTCCCAGGCACGCCGGGCGGCGACGCCCCGTAACGCATACTCGTTTGTGCACTCGATGTAGTACAGACGCGGCTCCGCCAGGCAGACCGCCAGGCAGGAACTCAGCTTCGTTCTCGACCCATACGGCGCCGGCATGGCTTCGGGACACAGGCTCTTGCAGATGTCATCGGAACGAATCTTTCTTGGCGGGCGGCGTTTCAGGGCGCTCAGACGACGCCCGATCGCCCACTTGGTCCCCAGAATTTGGGACGATTTTTCCGCGAAGAACCCGTTGTCCAGATTCACGCCGGCCAGAAACCCGTCATGAAAGAGCAGTGTCGCATTGTCGTTCTGCATGCAGTTGCGAACCAGCTTTCGGAAGGCGGGGCGCGTCAGGCAGTCGTATTCGTCTTTGCAGATAGGATGCCGGTCGCTGTCTTCCACCACGAGCCCGCCGGGGACGAAAAGCGCCCCTTTGTTGTCGAAATCACCCGTTGCCCCCTCCTCATAGATCTTGGGGAGGCGGTCCTTCTTCTGCAACTCCAGCATCTTCGCGAGGGCATCCACCCGGATCCGGATGATTTCGCTTAAGAGCTCATTCCCAATTAGTTCCTTCTTTGTGATCATATCGCATTATCCCCTACGCGTCATCGAGCAGGTGCACGAGTATTCTACGCAAACGCTCGGCGGAATCCAGGGTGAATGCTGACCGAGTAAGCATGCAGCAAGATAGCAAAGAGATCGTCGTCCGTACAGTTATCGCCGACCGGATTCGCTGGCTTGCAGCGGGTGAGGAGGCCCAGGTAGAATCTGGGACCTGTGCTCCGATCCTTCGGACCGAGGGCTAACGCAAACGGCCCCACGTTTTCCGGATGGTCTTGAGCTTCTTTCGCAAGGCCTACCCCGAGGCGGCCCATCATCAGACGACGGAGATTCTCCATCGCCGAGTAGGAGCCAATTGGCACCCCGGGGCATACGGGGTAAGTAGAACCGAGGTACCCCAGCGTTACTCCGCCACCCGCCGCACCTTTGCTCCGCTCTTCACAGTGTACGATATGTGGCAAGCGCCTTTTTGATAGGGTGCCAAGGCGGAGAGCTTCGGGCCTACCGGGCCGGCGGCCTTGACGGCGACCGGCAGCGGAACGATCACGATACGCCCGATTCGTGGATCGAGATACTTTCGGACGCGATGTTCGGTAACGATGTAGGGCTTGTCGACGACATCGACTTGTTGCAGCACCGACCACTCGTCCAAAGGGAGCAGCCATTGCGCCTGTTCGGGGGACAACCCATAGGGAATGGCTGGACCAATGTCGTCTGGAGCGAAGGGGATTCGTTCATGCCGGGGATGGCCCTTCTAACCACCGATCTTGCGTTTGCGTTTCCCCCGGGGTGTCTCGTTATTCTTCGGCTTACAATGTCACTGGAAGGCGGCTTGGAGGAGTGGGACGAGTCACGTCTCAAGCGAGCGATCTGGCCTCTGAGCTGCTGGCTGTCCGCTCGCAATTGTGGAATCTCCCTGTGGAACTGGGCGTTGATCTGCTCCAGTCCAAACACTTGACAACGACGCAGGTCGGTCCGCAGAACCAACCGGGATGTCGTGATATCCTCTGTCTGCCATAGACGAGGATATACCCCCTTACCCAGATTCGCGCCAGTCCAAAGTTTTTTCGCAGCATCCCGTGAACGACTATATCTTTCTATACACATAGATGCCAACCACCACTACAATGATAACCACAATCAACGTCCAGTGGGAAGCAATTGCTAGCATGATTCGCCTTTCCTTTCCGGAAATCTGGAAACACCTGACCTGCCCCCCGTTCCTGGTCCAGTCACAATGAGACTTTTTCGGCTCATATGGCCTCGTGGTATTCCGGAGGTCGGGGCGTAGCCGAGGCCCAAGGAATGCCACGGGGCGCGAATTCCTGGGAGGCGGGTATGTGCATCGGTGATAATGGACATCATTCGTCCACTCATGAACTGCTCGACCGAAGGTGCGAGGGTGAAGACGCGAATCTGGTGCCCTTTCCTTGCCAGCGCAGCCGCCAATGCGCTCACATGGGCGGCGATTCCTCCAACGGCGATGGAGTGCAATAACTCCCAAGATAGCATTGCGATTCGCACGACAGGTCCTCTATTCTCTGCTTGCTGCTTCTTTCAAGAACGCCGCTTCATATCAGTCCTGCTCATCACTTCGTCAGCGGCAGTACGCCCGCCATTTCTGCGATAACATTGATGAGTTCAGATCCGGAAGGAATGACGATCTTAGCATTTTGACTCAGGGACTTCTCCAGGGCCTCGAGCTTTCGGAGAAGCTGCGCGTTTCCGATGAAGTACGTGTTCGCCGCCTCGTTGACGAGCCGGATCGCCTCGGCCTCACCCTCCGCCGCGAGAATCTTGGCTTGCTTGATGCCTTCGGCTTTCTTGATTTCCGCTCTCTTGATTCCATCCGCTTCGCGCTCCGCCGCGTTGGCAAAATCCAAGGCAGCGACCTTCTCGTTCTCCGCCTTGACCACCTTGTTCATGGTTTCCTGGACATCCTTGGGAGGGTCGATCTCCTTCAATTCCGTCCGGACGATCTGCATGCCCCAATTCTGGGTTTCCTTGCTCAATGTCGTAAGCAGCGCCGTGTTTATCTTGTCTCTTTCGCTGTTGGCTGATTTCAGCGTGAGCGTGCCAATGATGTTGCGCAGGGTGGTGCGAGCGAGGTTCACAATCTGGAATTGATAGTTGTTCACGTTGTACTGGGAACTCTTGACGTTCGCTTCGTCCTCTTTGACCTTGAAATAGACCTGGGCATCCACCCTGGCATTGAGATTGTCATTCGTAATAATCTCTTGCGGCTGGGCGTCCACCATCTGCTCGGTAATATTGACCTGGATCATTCTGTCCACAAGAGGAATGATCCAATTGAAACCCCATTTGGCAAAACGCCTGTATTTGCCAAGTCTTTCTATGAGGCCGCGGTGTGTAGGGCGGACAATCCGTATACCCATGAAGAAGACAACTACAGCGGCCGCGATGATTAACAACGGGATCAACACGATCGGATCCATATGATCCTCCTTTTACAGTGGTCAGCCGAGCACACCACAGTCTGCGATCAGCGTGTGTTGGCATGATAGGCAAACTGTGACTGTTGGCAGTCCTCCTCCTACGATCATCATGCCGACAGCAGGAATGCAGTGGCGATTAGGCCGTGACCGCTTCCAGTACCCGATCTATCGCTCTGTCCAACCGATCCGCCACTTCGTAGGCGCCGTCTGTGATGCGACGACGGATGCCCAGCACCTTGCCTCGTCGGATGTCGGGCAGGGATGCAATCCTCTTCAACACCTCCTCTTGAGACGTGGTGTTCAGGTTCTCAAGGATCCGCTCCATCAATACATCGCCATTCGGCGGGGCATCACGCCCTTGGTCGTTCCCGGCATCCTGTGATTTACGGTGATCGGTAGGTCGAAGCTCCATAACTGCGGCTGTCCTTGCCATGATTACCTCTTAGCTCATCGTCCAAATGTCTGGTTTGCGGCCCCCTCCCACAACATTCTGCGGGCCGTCCGAATCCCCTCTTGGGCCCAAGATCAACACAGCAGCGAGAATGTGAAACATAGGTCATAGCCATCTTCCTTTTCCTTTCTGTGTCGCATCTTCGTTGTGACGTACGCTGCCACCTGACCGCCTCCTACGCCGGTCGTCGCCCCTGAATGATCCGGAATAGCACCACGACAAGGGCAAGCGATAGCAGGATGCGAATTACCCCTCCCAGCGTGCAACCGCTCGGCAATCCCGGCCGCCACAGGACTATCAGTATTACAGCGACCGTCCACCACATATGATTCTCCCTTCGATTCGCCAGCGGTTCACCGCCGGCCGGTATCCCCTCCATGGTCATTGGCTTCTTTGCGCTCTTCACACTTGCTTTATCCTATTGCTGCGTTCTTACGTATGCCTGTAAAGACATGGTACGTCGTGGGTAGGCCCTTTTCTATGGGGTATAACCCTACCTGCAATTATTGGACGTACTGCCCGAAAACGGACCCAGTTGCTGCGAAGTCCCACTCAGTCGCCGTCTCGATTCTAATGCGGACCGCTGGTGTCCTGGAAATGCTGTCGGACTTTCGCCGCAACTTGATGATCCGTCATTTTGTCAACTGTTTCCATACCCACGATGCGTCCATCGAGGTTGTCTTTCTTGAGCCGCTTTCTCAATTCGTCCTTGGCCTCACCAGGGCCGAATATCAAAATCGACTCCGCATCGCGAATAGACGCAATGACCGCATCGTAGTAGATGTTGAGCTGTCCCGTAAGCCTTCTCTGGCGGCTATCATCGGCCGGTACCTGCTGTGAATAATGGGAACCTTCAAGAGGCGAATCACCCGAGCGGCTGAGGTTCTTTTCAACCTTCGATATGATCAGTCTTGTCTCTTCCCCTTTGTCCGTGACCGCCACGACAATAGCTTTCCTGTGGTCAATCCACAAACCTGCCTTTGTTTTCATCGATGTTCCCCTTTGCCTTCTTCTGCTGGCGGCGTCACCTCACGCGCCGTTCGCAGACCTTCCGAAAATGGTGGCCACAGATCGCGAGCATGACGGCCTCGGGAATGAGCCGGGGACGCCGGAACTGGGTCCAGAGCAGGAGCTTCCAGTAGTGAAACCGTTCTTGGCCCACAAGGCCGAGCCGATAGAACGACCGCAGGAGCGCGAGGATGTGTGAGAGCCGTATCCGTCCACGTATTCGGGGCGGCTGGTATTCACGGAGAAAGGTCCTGATGCGTCGGTAGTAGTGTTCCGGGGAATAGATATGCTGCAGAATTCCTTTGTAGCCTTCCTGCAGAGCGTCGAGGCTCATCGCCGGGATGATGTTCGTGGTGCCGTCCACGTTGTCTCCCGACGAGTCTCCGCGAAGGCGGCCTTCCTTTTTCATCCGCTCATATAGCCGCGTTCCGGGAGGGGCTTGCAGCAAACCGACCATCGCGGTCACAATGCCGCTGTTCTGAATGAATTCAATCTGCCTCTGGAAGATGGAGGGCCGATCATGGTCAAAACCGACGATAAACCCGCCCAGCACCTGAAGCCCGGCTCGCTGGATGCGTTTGATGTCTTCCTCGAGGTTCCGGTTCCTGTTTTGGACTTTGCTGCACTCGGCCAGGCAATCCTCGTCCGGGGTCTCGATGCCGATGAAGACCCTGTTGAATCCGGCCTCCACCATCATCTCCATCAACGGTTGGTCGTCAGCCAGATTGATGGATGCTTCGGTGAAGAAGCGGATTCCGGTTTTGCCCTTGCGCCATTCGATGAGGGCGGGCAGGAGATCGTTCTTCAGGAACTGTCTGTTTCCAATGAAATTGTCGTCCACGAAGAAGATCTCGTCGCGCCAACCGCGGGCGTACAGACTGTCGAGCTCAGCGATGATCTGCTGTGAGGTCTTGATTCGCACGCGGTGGCCAAGCAAGGCGGTGACGTTGCAGAAATCACAGTTGAAGGGGCAACCGCGCGAGAATTGGATGCTCATGCTGGCATATCGCCTGAGGTTAAGCAGCTCCCATAGGGGTCTGGGCGTTTGCCGCAAATCCGCATACTGGGCGGATGAATAAATCCGCCCCGGGTCGCCTTGTGCCAGGTCTTCGAGAAAGGCGGGAAGCGTCAACTCGGCCTCGTTCAGTATGAAATGGTCCACGGCCTCGAACTTCTCGTGTTCGATTTGAAACAGTGGACCGCCAGCCACGATCCGCAGACCTGCCTCCTTGCACCGGGCAATGA
>CAZGRF010000025.1:14783-16716 GCA_964527825.1 uncultured Pirellulales bacterium | reverse complement strand
CGGTCGGACGCCGGCGGATCGTGCGAAACAAAGCCAATCTGTAGCGGACGCAGCGAACCGGCACCGGGAAGAGCGGATAGGCGAACCCGCGCCGATTATGCAAAACAAACCCAATTCGACCGGGGTACGATGCCCTGCCGCGCCGGTCGGCGGCTCGCTACAGGGACGGCCGACATCCGGGCGGGCCAAAATAGGGGCGACAAGATTGACGATATAGAATAGAATGGGACCGTCAGCTAGAACGGATTGAGAACGGGAATTCGGAAATGACTAAACAATCAGGCAATCGGAAATCGCGTGCGATATGCAGCTTCTGCGGCCGGTCCGGGAGCCAGGCCGATACGCTGATCGAGGGGCCGGACAACGTCTTTATCTGCCCGGAATGCGTGGAGCTGTGCCATAATATCATCAAGCAGAACCGCCGGCAGTCCGGCTCGCGACGCACCAACCTCAAACAGACACCCAAGCCGCGCGAGATCAAGGAATACCTCGATCAATACGTGATCGGGCAAGACATGGCCAAGAAGTACCTCGCGGTGGCGGTCCACAACCACTACAAGCGGTTGCTGCACAGCGATATCGGCGACAGCGAGGTCGAGCTCGACAAGTCCAACGTCCTGCTCATTGGCCCCACCGGGTGCGGCAAGACGCTGCTGGCCCGAACGCTGGCGCACAAGCTGGAAGTGCCGTTTGCCATCTGCGACGCCACCACCGTTACCGAGGCCGGATACGTGGGCGAGGACGTCGAGAACTTCCTGTTGCGCTTGCTGCAGGCGGCCGACTACGATATCGAAGCCGCCCAGCGGGGCATTGTGTATATAGATGAAATAGATAAGATAGGCAAGACGCATCAGAACGTTTCCATTACGCGGGACGTTTCGGGCGAAGGCGTCCAGCAGGCCCTGCTGAAGATGCTGGAGGGGACGATTGCGAATATCCCGCCCCAGGGCGGGAGAAAACACCCGGAGCAGTCTTACATTCAGATGGACACCAGCGAGATCCTGTTCATCTGTGGCGGGACCTTCGTCGGCCTCGAGAACATCATCAAGAAGCGTCTGGGACGAAAGATGATCGGCTTTGACTCGGAGCTGTCGGGCCTGTCCGACGAGAAGGCGGACCTCAGCGACGTCCTCGAGCAGGTGATCCCCGAAGACATCATCGAGTTTGGGATGATCCCGGAGATGGTGGGCCGTCTGCCCGTGATTGCGGCACTTGCCGCGCTGAACGAAGAGGCCCTGATCGATATCCTGACAAAGCCGAAGAACGCCCTGATCAAGCAGTATCAGCGGTTCTTCGAGATGGAAGACGCCGAGCTGGAGTTCACCGATGACGGCCTGCACGCGCTGGCGCGGAAGGCCCTCACGCGCGACACGGGTGCCCGGGCATTGCGGTCGATTACCGAGGAGCTCATGGTTGACTTGATGTACCGATTGCCCGAAGAGTCCAAGCCGGCGCGGTACGTCATCACGCGAGATATCGTGGAAGGCAAGACCGACCTAACGGCCGCCAAAAAGCTCGTCCGCAAGGAATCCGCCTAACGCGATCGTCAGTTTACGATCTCGACCTTTGAGTAGAGTGGGAAGAGAAGGTTGTAGACGAGTACGGCATCGCCGTTATACATCCGGATGCAGCCGCGCGAGCCGGCCGTGCCGATCTGGTCTGGATCTTTGGTGCCGTGAATAGCGAAGCCCGTTCTGCCTTTGGCCTCGCCCTCAACGCCGTCGAGCGCTATCCACCGCGAGCCCAGAGGGTAGTCTGAGTCACTCGCCTTGTAGGTCCGGCCGGAGTCTGGGTCGGTCCAGGTCGGTGAAATGAGCTTGCCGCCGTCCTGGACGCGCCAGCCTCCGGTCGGCGTCTCGTAGCCGGGTCTGCCGAGTCCGACCTTGAAGCTTCGCACGTAGGTGTCCTGCAGATACAAGTCCAAGGTAAAGGT
>CAZGRF010000025.1:0-14683 GCA_964527825.1 uncultured Pirellulales bacterium | reverse complement strand
CCGCCAACTGCTCCTTGACAGTCCGAAGCTGGTCCGGATTCATAGGCAAGGACATCGCCTCATTCAGCTTGTTTCGAGCCGCGATAACCTTCCGGGGCTGCGACTCGATCAAGGTCTTGGCCTCGGCGAGAATCGTCTCAACCTCGGCGTTCGGAGGCGCGGCCGGCGCGAGTGTAACCGGCGGCTCTTGGACCGGGGCAGTTGCCGCTGCGGGCGGCGCCGGTGTCACTGGAGTTCCGGCAGGTCGATTGGTCTCGACAACAGCGAGGCGCGGCGCCTCCCGCCCCGTCTCGGTCACGGGGCTTGCACCGCCGGCGTCGCTTCCGGCGACCACCTCCTGAGGACCTGACGAATGACCACGAAACAGCAAGAAGACAACCACGACAAACACAACTGTGGCCGAGGCCAGAAAGACGCTATTGGCCCGCCGTCCCTGTCGGTCGCGCAGCAGATTTGAAAGAATACGAGCCATCCTATGCTCCTTTCCGTTGATTGCAGCGGATCACTCCCTCATCTGTTACCACGAAGTCAACCGGTTCGTCACTCTCGGTGACAGGAACCGAGCCGACCACCTGTTCGATAAAAGCGAAGCCGCAGCGTGCCGCGGTCAACGCACCGTTGGCAAAAAATCGGTCGTAGAAAGCCCCACCGCGGCCCAGGCGATTTCCGGAGCGGTCGAACGCCAGGGCGGGCGATACGACCAGGTCAATCTCTCCGAAGGGAATCGGAGCCCCGCCGATCGGATTGCGCAGCCCTCCTGCGCCCATGGAAAAGCCGGTTTCCAATGAGTTTATCCCGACCGGGATCATGTGGCGCTGCTGCCAGGATATCTTCGGCACGGCCACGGTCTTGCCAAGCTGCCAGGCATGAAGAATGGCCTCCGAGGTGTCCGCCTCATGGGGAAGAGACAGATACATCATTACGGTTGAGGCTTTCTGAAACTGCTCCGTCGCAACCAGGTTTTGGCAAGCCTTGCGGCTCTTGTCTCTGCGCTGCTCGGCAGGCATGGAGAGCAGACAGTTTCGCAACTGGCGGCGCAGCTCAACCTTCTCCATCTCGTGCTCGCTGGTCATCGCGTGTCGTTGACCCCTTGCGGTTTTTCTCATCTTCTATCAGTCTTCGCAGCCTCTGTAAATGATGTCCAATCGTTTTTTCGTATCCCGCCTCCTTCGGCTCGTAGTACAGCTTGGGCGGGCCCGTCAGATACTCCTGGACAACGAATCCCTGCTCGTAGTCGTGCGGGTACTTATAGTCGCGTCCGAAGCCGGCTTTCTTGGCCGCGGCGTAATGGGCATCCTTCAGATGAAGCGGCACCGGCCTGATCGGCTCGTTTCGAACGTCGTTCAACGCTTGCCAGACCGCAACAGCGCTCGCATTGGACTTGGGCGCGCAGGCTACGTAGATCGCCGCCTGGGCCAGAGCCAGTTGAGCCTCAGGAAGTCCGACAAACTCGGATATCTGCAGTGCCGCCGCCGCCAGCACCGCTGCCATGGGGTCGGCATTCCCGACATCCTCCGTCGCACAGACAGCGATACGTCTGGCGATAAAGCGGGGATCTTCCCCCCCGGCCAGCATGCGCGCGAGCCAGTACACCGTCGCATCGGGGTCGGAGCCCCGCATACTTTTCTGTAGGGCGCTTGCCAAATCGTAGTGCGTATCGCCAGCGCCGTCGTAGGCAATCGCCTTTTCCTGTATCGACTCTTTGGCGATTTCCAGATTAAACTTTGTGCCCTGATTTTTGCCGTCGGCCGCTTGGGACAGCACTCCGACTTCCAGGGCGGTCAATGCCCTCCGGGCGTCGCCCTCGGCCATTTCGGCCAGAAACCTCAGGGCCGCCTCGTCGGCCTGGACATGCAAGCCTCCCAACCCCCTTTCCGGATCCTGCAAGGCGGCCTGAAGCAGATGCACGATGTCATCGGGCCCGAGCGGCTCGAACCGGAATACCGTGCTGCGTGAAATCAGCGGGCCGTTGATGGAAAAGTACGGATTCTCCGTGGTGGCCCCTATCAGGATAATAATGCCGGATTCGACGTCGTCCAAAAGGACATCTTGCTGTGCACGATTGAACCGGTGGATCTCGTCCACGAACAGCACGGTTCTGCCGCCCGCGGCAGCCAGCCTGTCCTTGGCCGCGGCGATGACCTCGCGGATGTCTTTGACGGTCGCGGCGGGCGCACTGAGATAGCGAAACGTGGCTCGGCTGTGTTGCGCAATCACGGCCGCCAGCGATGTCTTCCCGACACCGGGCGGTCCATAGAAAATCAGACTACTGAGCCGGTCGGCCTGAAGCATCCGCGCCAGCAGCTTCCCGGCCCCGAGAAAATGCCGCTGTCCAACGAATTCATCGAGCGTCCTCGGCCTCATGCGCGCCGCCAGCGGAGCGGCAGACGTGAGATTCGCCTGTTCCGAGACCCTGAACAAGTTGTTATCGGCCCTTTCGCCATGCATACGCGTGATTATATGTATGACCGATGTGTCTGTCGAAGATTATTCACCGTGCGTTGCGTGCACCCGCACATCCTGCACGGCCAACCTCGCGCCGATGGATGTCAGACTCCAAGGGTCACCGTGACATGCACGGGAACGAACCACGGCGTCCCAACACGCTTGCGCGTCTATCGCGGTCACACACAGGCGTCACAAGCACAACGTCTGCCGAACGACTCTTGCGGCCCCCGCCGGCACACATCGCAAAGGGACCCGGCCACTCCGCAACATGTCTGCAATACCCGCGGAATGCCGTGCGCCGATATTCAGGTTTTCACGAGTCTTGTTAGGTATTTTAGTCGGATCATGTCCCGCGCCCGCACGACAGGACACGGCGCGAGAGCAACGACCGCCGAGCCGAACGTGTCAGAACGCTCCTTCGCTCGACGGGCCTCTGTTGTCGTGCAAACGGCTCGTCCACATGGACAAACACCCTACGCGCAACACTAACTGCGCAATGGCTTTAGAACACCGTGAGAAAATACACATTACTCTCAAAGTAAAAATAGAGAACCATTCTCAGTAAGATCGCCGCCGTTGATCAAACGCAAACCGGCCACGGTCGCTCTGCAAAAAATGTCGGAAACGGCGTTTTTTTTCATTTGATTTTGACTGCCCTGCCGATAAACTCTCACAGATATCAACGGGCGCAGTATGGGGTGTTTTGCCTGGAGGTCGCAAAATATGAGAGTAAGAGACAGGCCGAGTAGCAAACTGGGCTTGATTGTTTTTTGTCGTGTGACAGTAGTTGGCTGAATGGAAGGCCAGTGTGAGCGAAGTCATTGAAAGGGAAGTATCATGAAACGTTGGTTGATTCTGTTGACTGTAGGTTGTTTGGCTTTTGCCGGCGCGGCAAGCGCTTCCGTGCAAAAGGGTGACACCAACATCGAAGTCCTGGGCGGGTGGATCAATGAGAACGCCGCCAGCGGGAGCGGCGACGTTGACGTCTGGTTCCTGTCAGGCGCCGTCGGCTATTTCGTGACCGACAACATCCAGATCGGTGCTGTGGCAGCGTTTGCCTCGATCGACACAGGCTCGGACATGACGGTTTACGCGCTGGGCGCTAGGGGCAAGTATCACTTCATGCCCACGAACCAGTGGGTGCCCTACGTCGGCGGTCAGGTGTTGTGGGCCCGCGCGGATAACGGCGCTAGCACGGATGGCGTGCTGTGGGGTCCTGTTGCCGGCGCGCGTTACGAACTGAACGCCTACAATGACTTCTTCGTCGAGTACCAGTATCACCTCTGGAGTGGTGACATCGGCGACACTATCGACGACGGGCATGCCATCCTGCTCGGTATCGTTCATCAGTTCAAGTAAGAAACGGAGGTCGGAGAACCGGACTTCCGGAATCTTCCGAATCTGAATGTGAGGCTGCGAGTCAAACCAGACTCGCAGCCTTTTTTTGTGCGCAGAACAAAGGCAATTCGAGCCGTTGTGCGGCGGCGCAACGGCACGGTCAACTTGACCCTGTCGGTCGAATCCTGTAGACTCTACGGCAAGGATCCAAGGACAGACATGGATCACGGAGAAAGCCTCTCGTGATCGGACATCTTGCACGCCGGAGTCGATAGACGCCGGGTCGCCCACGGTGGAAAGGAGTCTCGCATGAGCCGAAAACGGATGATGGCGGCGCTGGAATGGGTCGTGGCGGCTCTGTCTGCATCAGTCGTCGGGGGCGCCCCCATGGGACCGCCAATGGGGGTGTTGGAGGAGGGCCAGTGGAGCGTCGGCGTCGAGTACGGATACCAAGAGACGGATTTGCAGGCTTACGGCACGCAGGCGCGGGCCCTGCGGGGCGCGAGCCCGACTTACACGTTCGAGCTTCTCGAAATCAGGGGACTTCAGGCCAGCCAGGTCTTCGGAAACGTTGCCTACGGTGTGTGCGACAACTGGGACCTGTTTTTGCGCCTCGGTGTCACTGACGCACAAGGTGACATAGCCGGCGGCAGCATGGGACAACTCACCTACGACGGCGACCACGGCCTCGCGTGGGGAATCGGCACGCGCGCCACCTTCTGCCAGCGGGGGCCTTGGAGCTTCGGTGGGCTGACGCAAGTGACGTGGCTGGACCCGGGCGATAGTGACTTCTCGGCGCCGGATCCCGACACGGCAGGTATGGTCTCGGTCGGGAGCATCGACGTGGACATGTGGCGGACACAGGTCGGCCTGGCTGCCGTCTACCAGATCGACACATTTCGTTTCTGGGCGGGTCCTTTCCTGCAGTTCATCGAGGGGGGACTCGACACGCACGGGCGAGTTTTGATCGATGGGATCGACAGCGGCAGCTTCCGCGGCTCAAGTGACATCGAGGAGCGGTCTCAAGCCGGCATCCACTTCGGCACAACGTGGGAAATGTCGAATGAATTGAACTGGTGGATCGAGAGCCGGCTCACCGGCGATTCCTGGTCTGTCGGACTGGGCGGAGTCATCCTGCCGGAGCGGCTCTTCAACCGGAGATGAATCGCCACGCCCGTCTCACGCGGTGCGGTCTGCTACGAAACGGGCCGTCTCAATCAGAGCGTCCTTCGCGTCTCCCGGGGGCAGAATCTCCAACGCTTCGGTGGCGCTGCGCACGTAGTCGAGGGCACGGCCGTGCGCATACTGCAAGCTTCCATGGCGGACAAGCATCCTCCTGAGATCGCCCTCCGACTGCGTGGGGCTATCCAGCATGGCGTAGACGTCATTCCTGGCCGATGGGCCGACGACATCAATCAGATGGATTGCAGCCAGCGTCAGCTTGTTCCTGTTCAAGTCACTTTGTGCCGTCTTGCCTGTCCTGCCCTCGTCACCGGCCACGTCCAGAAGATCATCGGCAATCTGAAAGGCAATTCCCGCATACAAGCCGTAGCGGGCCAGCGCCTCGACCTGCACTTCTTGGGCCTCGGACAGCAAGGCACCGAGCCGACAACACCCGCTGAAGAAAGCGGCGCTTTTTTCGGTAATGATGCTGATGTACTCGGCCTCGGTAAGCTGCCAGTTTCGCTTCTGCGCCACCTGCCGTAACTCACCTTCGCAAACGCGCACCGCCGTATCGCCAATGACTCTGGCCGCCGGGGGGTCGAGATTGGCCACCATCCGGAAGACCTGACTCAAGACAAAATCGCCCAACAGGACGGCGGATTCGTTGCCCCACATGCGATTGACCGTGGGAGCACCGCGGCGGGTTTGTCCCTCGTCTATGACATCATCGTGAAGCAACGTCGCGTTGTGAATCATCTCCACGACGGCCGAGGTCTCGATGTGCTTGTCGGTGGTCGGCCCGAAGCACCGGCCCGAAAGAAGGACCAGCCCGGGGCGGATCATCTTGCCGGTCCGCGCCACCACGTAGCCAAGGAGCGGCGCGATCTCCCCGGAGAGAGACAGGCCCGAGAGCGAGCGGAAGATTAAATCGCGCACCTGTTTCAATGGGGAGTCAATCAGCCGGAACGACGGAATCTCACGCCACGGAACACTCTCGGGAATATTCGTTTTGACCGGCGATTCCAAACCACAACGAGCGAGCAGACTCCGGCAGCAACCGCGAGGAACGCTCGCTACTTCTCCTCTTGGCGTGCATACTTATCGAACTTCTCTCTGAGCAGGCGCGTAACCGGACCCGGCTTGCCTTCGCCGATGATGCGCCCGTCGATCTCCACAATGCCAATGACCTCCGCCGCGGTCCCAGTCAGGAAAAGCTCGTCACACACATACAGGTCATGTCGCGTCAGGTTCTTCTCAACAACCTTGAAGCCTTCCTGCTGGGCCAGCCGCATGACGACCGCACGGGTGATGCCTTCCAGGCTCCCCGCCTCCACCGGCGGCGCGTAGACGACACCGTTGCGAACGATGAAGACATTGTCACCGGTCGCCTCCGCCACATATCCCTCATGGTTGTACATGATTGCCTCGGGCACATCGTTGTCGAGGGCTTCGATCTTGGCCAGGATGTTATTCAGGTAGTTGAGACTCTTGACCTGGGGCGGCAGCGCCAGAGGGTGATTGCGCACGGTCGTGGCGCTGATAATCTTCATGCCCTTTTCGTAGAGCTCTTCAGGGTAGAGTTGAATCTTATCGGCGATGATGATCAGACTGCTCTCCTTGCAGACGAAGGGGTTCAGGCCCAGCGTGCCGATGCCTCGCGTGGCAACGAGACGAATGTAGCCGTCCCGGATGGCATTGGCTTCGACGGTGGTCCGGACCGCCTGGGCCAGATCCTCTTTGCTCATGGAAATGCCCAGGCGAATTACCCGGGCCGACTCGAAGAGCCTTCTGAGATGTGCATCGAGTTCAAACACCCTGCTGCCATAGACACGGATGCCTTCGAAGACGCCGTCGCCGTAAAGCAGCCCGTGGTCGAAGACAGATATCTTGGCGTCTGCCTCATCAACAAGACCGGTGTTCAGCCAAATCTTCAACGCCATACACAAACCTTACGCCTCCAAGTATCGTGAAGCCGGAACAGGAAACTCCGGCCCAAGAACTCGTGCGGCCCGCGAACAGGGCGAGGCCGGAACCCTACCATTCTCTCCTTCCAACCACATCTCCGCGCCTGCCGGACGCGTCAGGCCGTCATCTTGCCATCGGCCAACGTGATCGTTCGCCCCGCCCTGGCGGCGATGCGCTCGTCATGTGTCACCATGACAATCGTCTGTCCGGCCTGGTTGAGCCGTTCAAAAACGCTCAGAATACCGTTCCCGGTGGCCGAGTCAAGGTTGCCGGTCGGCTCGTCAGCCAGGAGCAACCTCGGCTGATTCATCAAGGCCCGACCTATGGCCACCCGCTGGCGTTCTCCGCCGGACAACTGATACGGCTTGTGTCGGGCCCGCTCGCGCAACCCTAACTGATCGAGCACCTCCTGCGCCTGGCGCTGGGCCGAGCGGCGGGTCATAAACCAGCCCACGACACTGCGTGAAACCATCGCCGGCAGAAGAATGTTTTCCAGCACATCTAGTTCGTCCAAAAGGTGATAGAACTGAAAGACGAAACCGACCATTTTGTTACGATAACGATTCAGCTCGCGTGACCCCATACGACTCAGATCACGTCCGTCGAAGCTGACAGCCCCTTTGTCGGGCCTGTCCAGACCGCCCAGGATATGCAGAAGCGTGCTCTTGCCGCTGCCCGAGGCCCCGACCACGGCGGTGAAGTCTCCTTCTCGCACCGCCAGATCCACTCCTTTTAGGACCTTGACCGTGGCCGGCCCCATCCGGTACGACTTGTGGAGGCCCTCCGCTTTCAAGATCAAAGGTTGTTTGCTCATAGCCGTTTCACTTACCCACAGCGGACGCCCGCCCTTCTGGTACGACTCCAGCGCTCGACCACCGCGTCGAGGGCCTGCGCAGCGCCGCCCTTCTATAGCGGATTTCACGCGTCGCCACAAGGAAAACCGCCGATCCTCGGGCCACGTCCCGGGAATGCGGCAACAGGTCAGGTTCGGCTGCCGTGGAGGGTCTCGACCGGTCGCAGTCTGGCGGCGCAGTAGCCCGGCACCAGCGCGCCAATGAGGCATGCAACAATGGCGCAACAGACGATGATCGCTAACACGCCAGGTTCGACGCGATTAGGAATATCGCCAATCAAGTAGATCGTCCGATCCCAGAGCTGCCAGCCAAAATGCTGGAAGAGCCAGTGCTCGATGCGGTTGATGTTCGCGAGAAACAACAGGCCGGCCAACGTCCCCCCGCACGCGCCGACAAGCCCTACGGCAAAGGCGAACCCTGAGAACAAGGTCATGATGCTTGTGTTCGAAGCGCCCACACTTTTGAGCACGCCGATGTCCCGCGCTTTGTGACTGACAATCATGTAGAACACAACGAAGACGATAAACACCGTCGTCATGCCGACAAAACCGAACATGACGCTCAGCAGCGCCTCCTCCTTTTCCATCGGCGCAATGGTGGCGCGGCGGTATTCCTTCCAGCTCTCGACCGTGACCGTATCCAGGAGGTACGCGTCTCGCGCGTCTTGCTTGCCCTCCTTGAATCGGTTCCACAAGTCCCGGACCCGGTCACAATCCTGTCGCAGTCGAGCGCTGACGCGGAACTTGACGTGAAGGGCCGTGACGCGCTTCAATTCTCCGTCCATGCACAGCGCCTGCGCTCGCGCCAACGGAATGTAGACGGTGCGGTCGTCGACCCGAGCAATCCCGGTCTGAGAACAATCGCTGTAGTAGAAACGTTGAGTACCGACCATGCTCGTTCCGGCTCGGGCCGGCGCGCCTCTGGCATTGAGCGGGAAGCACGTCAGGGCAAAGGCCCGCCGGGCCGGTCGGACCTCGTAGGCATACCGGCCCAGGGCGTCCCGCCACAGGGCCAGGTCAATGCCCAGAACACAGCCCAGTGCGTTCGGATCGTAGCCTGGATGAAAGACGTCGGCTGGATTGTCGGCGCTGTAACGCAGCGTCCGCGCGAAATTCGTGACCTGACTGTGCCGGACTGGATCAACACCCAGAATCTCCACACCCCTGTTCATGTCTATCGCATCCGGCCGGAGCAAAGCATAGTTCTTGACGACGGGTGAGACGGCTTCGACGAAATCGCTCTGCTCCAGGATGGCCATGAATTGCGCATAGTAAGGAAAACCGACGAGCGATTTCGTTCCAACGACGCAGTCCCCCACGGATTCATGGTTCTTCTGTTTGAACCCGCCCACCAAGCCGCTCATTACCGTCATGACAACCACAACGATAAATACACACAGCGCCACCGCCAACACGGCGAAATGCGTGATGCGTCTCTTGATCAGATAGCGAGCTATGAGCTTGAGCTTGTACATTCCTCGTCACATGCAGCAGCGCTGCCACACTATTCGTATCTCAGGACGTCGACCGGTTTGGTCAACGCGGCGACGATGGCCGGGCTCAGCGCCCCGACGGCCGCGGCCCCAATCGCCAATCCTACGATCGGCAGAGCAGAAGCCCAGTCCACTTCGTTCGGGATCTTGGTGAACATGTAAACGCTGCTGCTCCACAGTTCCATTCCGAACACTACGCTTATCCAACCCTCAATAGCATTGATGTTTCTCGTGATCGCGTACGCGAGCACCGTGCCGACGCCGGCGCCGATGACCCCGACTGTCACACCGAAGCCCAGGAAGATCCAGGCGACCGAAACGCTCGCCGCACCGCAGCTCTTCATGATGGCGATGTCTCGCTGCTTGAGCTTGACGATCATAAAGAGGATGCAGAAGACCAACACGACGGTGCTGAAACTGATGACGCCGAAGATCAACAGCAGGACCCTCATCTGTTTGCGGAATTCGCCAATGAACTGGCTCTGCATCTCGAGTGCCGTGGCAATCTCAGTCTCCGCGATCGCATACGGACCCCACTTGAGCTCCTCCGCCGCGAAGACCCGCCAGAGGCCACGTATCTGCGCGACTGCCAGGTCCGGATCGACTCCGGGCTTGAGCTTGACACTGATCGTGCTGGCCAGAGGATCGTTCGCGTCCGGGTAGATGGCCTCCTGAAGTGCGTCTATAGGGACATACACGAATGTGCTGTCCAGGTCATAGACGCCCGCAAAAACAACGTCGGCGATGTAGAACGGCATTCGCCTCGGTTTGGGAAGCTCCGGCGCGTCGGGTCCCGATGCCAAGGTCCCGGTGGTGATGACCATGCGTTGTCCTATTACCTTGTCGAGGATGGTCGGCTCGTCGTACTCGTCGGTCTTTTCGTCAGGCTCGGCCACGACGCCGATGCCAACGAACCCACCCGTTTCGCCCGGCCGGCCCGGAACGGCCCACGAGGGCTCCCCCGGCGACTCCTTTTGAAGGAGCAGCGCCTCTTTGAAAGGGGAGACCCGGGCCCGGCTGAGGGGGTCGATGCCCCAGATGCTCACGGGGCGCACGTTTCCTTTGCCCAACTCCACGTTCAGCAGCCCTTCGCTCGACAACGTGGGAGTGGCCGCGGCGACGAAGCCAGTCTGCTCCAGACGCTCAATGAGCAATGGGTACTTTTGGAGAGGATAGCCCTGCGGCGCCGCCAGGACCACGTCACCGAGCAATTCGACGGCGCTGTGTTCAAAAGCATCGATGAATCCGGTGAAAAGACTGGCGACGACAACCAGCATGCAGACCGACAGCGCCACGGCCGCAACGATCAGGAAGATGATCCGCCGCTTACGGAGGTACTTCAACCAAAGGAATAGTTTCAGCATCTGATATCGGCCGCGCCGTTACCCGGCTTCCGGTGCAACGGGCTTCAGCAGCGGAAACAGAATCACGTCCCGAATGCTGGCAACACCTGTAAGGACCATCACCAGTCGATCGATCCCAATGCCCAGCCCACCGGCCGGCGGCATGCCGTACTTCAGCGCCGTGATGAAGTCGGTATCCATCGTCGCCATCGTCTCTGTCTGGCCCCGAAGCTGGATAAGGAAGTTCTCATATTGCTGGGCCGGATCGTTCAGTTCGGTGTACGCGTTGGCCAGCTCCATGCCGGCGATGAACAGCTCGAACCGCTCCGCGTACTGCGGAGCGGCCTCGCTGCGCTTGGTGAGAGGACAAAGCGCGGCAGGATAATCAGTCACAAACGTCGGGTCGACGAGCTTGTTCTCCGCCGTGGCCTCAAAGACTTCATTGATCACGACGGCGTCATCCATACCGGCTTCGTTCACGTCAAGCTGACGGGCCTTGGCCCGCACGGCTTGGATGTCATCGATGTCACAGCCGCCGTATTCCCGGAGCAAATCCGCGTATCTGGCACGCCGCCAGGGCCGGCTCAGATCGATGTCGGTGTCACCGAGTTTCACCTTCGGCCCGGCACAGTGCGCCTGCACACAAGCCGAGATGAGATCCTCCGTGAGATCCATCATGACGTGGTAGTCACCGTAGGCCTGATAGATCTCGATCATGGTGAACTCGGGATTGTGCTGCCGGCTGAGTCCCTCGTTGCGGAAATTGCGATTGATCTCGAAGACGCGCTCCAAACCGCCGACCAGGAGACGCTTGAGAAACAGTTCCGGAGATATCCTCAGGTAGAGGTCCAGGTCAAGGCTGTTGTGATGCGTGATGAAGGGCTTCGCGGCCGCGCCGCCGGCAATGGTCTGCATCATCGGCGTTTCGACTTCGAGAAACCCTCTGGCCTCCAAGAACTGCCGAATCGTTGCCACGATGGCGCTGCGCTTCTTGAACCGCTCCATCACCTCGGGATTAGCCCACAAATCCACGTATCGCTGCCGATACCGCTGATCGACGTCGGCCAGCCCGTGAAACTTCTCCGGCGGCTGAGACAGGCACTTGCTCAGGAAGGCAAGCCCGTTCTCCTCCACCCAGATGGTAATCTCGCCGGTCTTGGTCCGGCCCACTGGTCCGGCCGCCCCGATGATGTCACCCAGGTCCAACAGCTTGGCGAGTTGCCATTGGCCTTTCAGAAGATTCTTGCTCAGACCCACCTGGATCGTGCCGCTGCGATCCCGCAGGGTGATGAAGATGAGCTTGCCAATGTCCCGCAGCAAGACGACTCTACCGGCGCAGCAGGCCCGCTGGCCTTCCTCCTCATCATTGAATCGCGATTTGACCGACTCGGCGGGCTCGGCGTCTTCGTAGCGCGATCCGTAGGGATCGACGCCCAGAGCCTTCAACTGCGACAGTTTCTCCTGTCTTTGCTGCTCGAACTTGTCTAAGCCCGCTTGCTTGGTCAACATCACACCTGCGCCAAAGGGAAGACCAGGTCAGTTCGTCGCCAGCGCTCCGGCCTCGATCAGCTTAGTCTTGACGACCAGCAGCGCTACCGCCAGTTGCGGATCCGCCTGCAAGGTCTCCTCAATCGTGTGCTTCTTGAAATCCGCACTGTGGTCGCCGCGATTGGCTTGAACGAGAACGTCGTTGTCCCTTTGGACATCGAGCATCTCCGTCAGCTCGTTGCTGTTGAGTTCCACTGCGACATTCGGACCGACGCCCCAGTCTTTGCGTCCGGCTTTCTCCTCCTCCTCGCGACTCTTGACGCGCTGCCCGGAGGGAAGATGATAGTAAGCCATGGTGTACTTCAACTGCGCGCCGCCGCCGGGGTAGCTGGTAATGCCCTGGACGCTTCCCTTGCCATGCGTGCGTTCGCCCACGAGAACGGCACGCCCGTACCTGGCGTCGGCCAGAGCTCCCGCCACGATCTCAGAGGCGCTCGCCGAACCAGAGTTGATGAGAATTACCAGCGGATAGTCCGGGTGTGTCCGTCCACTGTGGGCGTATTCGAAAGCCGGGATCATGCTCGCCCTGGGCTGTGTCCGGACAATGAGCCCGGTGCCAATGAACTTGTCGACGACCCTGACGGCGCTATCCAGCAGCCCACCGGTATTGAAGCGAAGATCGAGGATCAGACCCTGGAGGCCGTTGGCCTCCAGCTCCCGCAGGGCATCCTCGAGATCATCGGCTGTCTCGCCGGAGAAGCTGGTGACCCGGACATAGCCGACGTGATTCGTCTCATCGATCACGTAGCGCCAGTCCCCGGCCTCCGTCCGCTGCCAGCCTCGAACGGTCGGCACAATGATCCGGTCGCGCGCGATAGTGACCTTCTCGATCTTGTTTTCACCTCGTCGCCTGATGCCCAGAACGACGGAGGTGCCTTTAGGCCCTTTGATCTTTCTGACCGCACAGGTCAGACTCATGTCATTGGTCGGAATGCCGTCGACCGTTTCGATGACGTCGCCTGCATCAAGGCCGGCCCGGTAGGCCGGCGTATCAAGCAGCAGACTGGCCACGGTCAGCAGACCCTGGGGTTTCGAGATTTCGACACCGATGCCTGTGAACTCATTCATCATGAGCTGCTCGAAATCCGCAACCTGTCGCGGCCAGACCATCACCGTATAAGGATCGAGAATCGCCAAGGCGGCCTCGGAGAAATGCGCAACCAGCGGTCGCTGCGGCAGCTTCACGGTGGCATCGTTCAGAGCCAGCAAGTTGTCCATCAGCGTAAGAAATTCGTCTTTGCCGAATCCTTGCATCGAAGCCTCGACTTTATCACGCAGCCCGGCAAGGGCGGCCGACCAAGCCGCAACCTGCGCGCGCTCAGGCAGCTCGAAGGAGTTGCCGTTTTCCGCATCCAGTCCCCCCGCAAAGGCGACCGTGACAACATCCGCCAGTTGTCCGCACCGCTTGATTGCGGCCGTTGCCATCTTCGCATAGTCGATGCTGTTGACATAGTGCAGATCGAGCGCTTCTATGGCCCTCTTGAACATTCGCGCTTCGACGCCTCCGTAGCGCTCCTTGCGCGTTTCGCAAGGGCTGTCCTGAAAAGAGGCGGCAATGCCCGCCTTCTCCAGCAACTCGTCTACATAGTCCGAATAACCGTGGTTGTTCGGATCGATCGCCCGCAGCCAGTAGTAGTAGCGGGTATAAGCGTCGATCCACTTACCCTTCGTCTCCAGAAGAGCACTGCGATCCACACTGACTTGGAGGAGCTTGGCAACAAAAGCGTCGGAAAACAGAGAGGCCCTCTGTCCGCTGTCGGCAAACTCACTCGCTCTGGCGACAACCGCGAGAGCCTCGGAGAGGCTATTCGGTTCGTTGGGGTCCCGCGGTGCTTGGGCAAGGTTCGGGTCAGCCGGGCCGAGATCAATCGGGGCCTGGGCGGCCTTGACCAGATCTATAGAGCACTTGAGCTTGTCGAGCTCCTCAAGCTGCTCCTTGAAGGCCTCCGCTCGCGCTGCCCGCTGGTTGTCACGGATCTGCTCATACCGCTGGACGACCCCTTCAAGCTGCCCAAAGCGCTTGCCGTCGGAGCCTTTTGCCTGCTCCGCAATATCCCGGGCGGTGTCGAATTGCCCCTGGCAGACCATTCGGCACGCCGTCGTGATCGGATCCGCCCTGGAGGCGGCCTCCGACGCATCGGCAGCTTCAGAGCCGGCAGACGGTGAAACCCCAGCTTCAGACGATTGGCCCGATTGGGCTGAACAGGTATGGCTGCTGAACAGACACGGCAGCGCAAAGACACTAAAAACGCAGAGCAAAAGCAACCACGCGAGGCGAAGATGCCACACGTCGATCTTATGTCCTCTACCTTCGCGGAGAGGCCTTCTTGGACTTTGAGGTACCAACAGATTACTCCTTCCCACTACCAAGCCTTGGGTGCAACAAGGCAGTCACCCTGCCTCAAAAAGCCTGCGGAGTGTTTCGCGCAGGGCTCGGCCCCAAATAGGCATTTACAGACACTCGGCGGCCTTGCCGGAGCAGCCGAGAACATGAAGCTTGTGCTTGACCATGTCCTTGATAGCTTCGCGTC
>CAZGRF010000024.1:0-16812 GCA_964527825.1 uncultured Pirellulales bacterium | reverse complement strand
CTTCACCGTGACGGGGATCGTCGCAAGCGTGACCGTGCCCTGCTTCAGTTCGATTGATCCGATCGTCGCAAGAGCTACTGCCTATCTCCAGAGCCGGCAATCGTTGATCCGCACCAGCAGCGACCTGGTCGATGTCGTCGAGCCTCTGACCAAGAGGAAGGCCGCCCGAGAAGTGGCCCGGATCGTCCGAGACATGGTCACGTGAGTCTTTATACTGCTGCTACGTGATTGTCCTCTGTCAAGTTGGAGGTGTCTGGGTGAGTGTGTCCACGAAGACCAGTCAAATCGACAGGGTTGCGACCGCGGCGTGCCTGGGGGCGCTGTGCTTCTGGTCGTTGGGTCCGATCCTGATCGCCTACCTCGCCGATTCTGTCGGATCATGGACTCAGAATGCACTGCGTTATACGGTAGCTTGCCTGTTCTGGCTGCCGGTCCTGTTGTATTTCATGCGCGCAGGGCGGTTCGACCGGCGCACCTGGCGACTGGCCCTCTGGCCCGCCGCGACCAACATTGCGATGCAGAGCCTATGGGCGGAGAGCTTCTACCACATTGGCCCGGCCTTTTCGGTACTGCTGTCGAAGACGTCGGTGCTGTGGGTGGCGGCCTTCTCACTGGTCTTCTTCGCTGATGAGAGACCTTTGGTCGGAAGTCGGCGTTTCTGGACGGGGCTGGCCCTGTCGGCGGCGGGCGTGTTTGGAGTGCTCTACTTCAAGGACGACTTCGCGGCGGCCGGAACGGTCACGGGCATTGGGATTTCCCTGGCCTGCGCCTTCATGTGGGCGCTCTACACGCTCTCAGTCAAGATCAAGCTGCGGGATATCGACTCGCGCGTGGGCTTCTGTGTCATCAGCATCTATACCGTTGTCGGTCTGTGGATCGGGGCGTTCATCTTTGGCGATCCGGGGAAGTGTGCGGCTATGGGGCCCAAGCCCTGGGTGGCCGTGGTGTTCTCCGCCATCACGTCCATTGCCTTGGCACATGTCTTCTATTATGTGGCGATCAAGCGCATCGGTGCGACCATCCCGTTGATCGTGATCCTGTCTCAGCCTCTCGTTGTCTTCGGTATTTCCAGCGTTGTCTTCAAGGAGCGTCTCAACGGTCTGCAACTGCTCTTCGGTCTGTTGCTGCTTTTGGGAGCGGCAATCGCGGTGTGGGCCCAGGAACATCTCAAACGGGGCCGTTCGTAGTTGTCCACTCGTCATTCCTCGGGCACCTTCTGAAAGGTCAGTGCCTGTGTTTCTCCGTATGTCGGATCGGTGGATAGCTCAACGTCGCCTTCTTGCTCCGTATGGATCTTGTATTGCGTGAAGGTGGTCCATTGGGTCTGCCATACACCTTCGGCGGCCGAGATGGTTCCGGAGAACGTGTCGACGCTCCTGCCTTCAAGAACATGGCCGGCCATTTCCACGCGGACGTGGTCCAGGACAATCTTGACGGTGAGCTGATTTGTGGCCGGAACGTAGTGGACCGTCCAGGGACCGGGTACGAAGATCCCCCGGCCACCACCTCTGGTGGGGACAGTGGTCTTGCGACCGGGGATCACTCTCACTCGTCCGAGGCTGAGGACTGCGGAAGCGATGCGGCCGTCCCTCTCGAATGTGATTTCCCACCCGTGCAGGTTGGCCTCCCATCGACCGGCCAACGAGGCCGGAAACGCTTCGCCACCCTCCGTGATGACTTGTACGTTGTCACGGACCCCTGTCCCTGGGCTTTGACAACCAACCAGAAGTCCTATTGCCGAGAGGCAGAAGACCAGACCGTACGAATCCTTCACAGGACAATCCCTTTTTTCGAAGTGGTCGTGTGAGATAGGCTGCGAGCATATCGCACCGCCCCTATGTGGGCAAGCGCAAAAGGAAGACAGGGCAAACCCTGTGGCCTGCCCTGTGGATGTTGCTACGCGGCTGGTGTTGGGTCAAGTGTCCTATTTGCGACGCAGCAAGAGCAGGCCGCCGAATCCCAGCAGCGCGATGGTCATAGGCTCCGGTATCACGGTTATGGGGAAGCTGCTCAACAACGTCTCGCCATCACCAGCATACAAGTTCAATGTCGTTGTACCTTCGCTGATACCGGCTACTTTGACGACAACGTGATCGCCCGCGACAACCGGGTTGCTCGGTGTGAAGCTGGTGACGTTGAACTCATACCATGCCCCGTATTCCGGGTAAGACGTGACGCTGGAATTGCCGTCGGGGTTGCCGGCCGCGGTGAACTCCGGCGCGCCGTCGAAGTCGGCCACCGTCGGAGTGACAATCTCCAGCCAAGCGGTGTAGTTGGCGTCCTCACTGCTGTTGACAGTAACCGTGACAGTCTGGCCGATGTTGATCGGATCGGCCGGCCCATCCACCAGCGTCAGGGCTGCATCTGCTGCCGACACCAGTCCCAGGACCAGCGTCAAAACGAGAACTCTTCTCATCATCCCACTCCTTCCTTCCGTCCTCAACACATGTTTCTTGTCAGTAGCGCCGGGGTCGGATCCCGTGAAAGCATGCGATGCTTCCTTTCGGCACCCGGCCCGATCCGGCGTCAGGGAATCGCGCTACGGCTGCAGGCTCCCGCCGCAGTCGGCCGGGATACCCGGACCTGCCGGCGGCTCCCTAACCATCCAGTTCGCAACCAGACGGTTCAAATCGTTGTTGCCGACCCGGTAGAAGCCGGCCTTCGCACTGCCTTCCTGATCGCGGGCAAAATCGGCGCAAATGCCGTTTTCGATCGAGGCGATGCCCGGACCGAACGGCGGTTCCTTGATTTGCCAGGCGGCCAGCAGCGTGTTCAGGTCGTTGTTGCCGACGTAGTAGAACCCGCTTTTGCTGCTGCCCTCGGTCAAGCCGTCCGCGTCACCGTAGCACTGCCTCGGGTAGGCCCAGCACGCCGGCTTGCCGACAGCGACCCATTCAGCGTAGTCCGGATGGCTGGGCGGCAGCAGGCTCACGCCGTTCCCGATGCTCACACCCGTGCCCTGGAGCAGATCCACTGTCGCAGCAGTTTCGGGGTCCGTCAGCACCACGCCGCCGCGTGCCTCATTGAGCGTCACGGTCACGTTGGTTTCGGCGCTGAGCGCCAGCTTGCACAGCAGACCGCTGTTGCCCGGAGCGTTGGGTGAGCTGTCGTCGGGCGGGTAGTACAGGGCGCCCATTTCAATGGTGATGCCGTTGGTGCCAAGCCCGCCGAGGGCCCCCGGGTCGCACGGATCGGCCACCGGCGTATAGTCGTTGACGTCCCACGCGCTGACCTCGCCGGTCTCGGCATCCACGGTGATATAGCGGCCGAAGTTAGCCGGGAAAATGCCATAACCTGGGTTGGCCGCCGTGCTCTCGCCGCGAACGAAATCCGAGATGCCCACAATGGCGCCGACATCTACAGTGACGTCCAGCGCGAAGGCCCTGACCTTCTCTCCGTCCGTTTCGTACTTGATCGCTGCCATCTGGCCGTCGGGTTCGATGATAATCCTCACGGCGGCCAAGGCCGGGCTGGCAAGCAGAAACACCGCCAGCAATAGACACAGTCTCTTCATAAACAAGCCTCCCTTTCTCTTTTCTTCTTCGCAGAGCTGCGCACTCTGCCGCATCTTGGTTTTTGTTTGCGTATATCTTGGCTCTTTTCTTCGTGTTCTGTGCTCGCCTCCCTACTTCTCCTCCCTTCTCGTCGCTCGGGAAAACCACATGCCGCGACGCGGAACGAGACAGCGATTCACAGACTCTAACAACCTACTGTAGCCTAACAGAAATCTCGTGGTGAATCAAGGCCAAAAGCGAAAAATCACGCACCCAAGGGCCCTTGAAAGGCTGGCCGCGTCCTTCCCGAAAATGGTGTTGGGGATCCGCGACCCAGATGGACCGAGCCCTGCCGGCGCAGGGGGCGCTTCTACCCGACTGAACGCATGGCAAAAGTCTGAAAAACTCAACAAAAAGCCAGTGAAAGTACGAAAGACCAGAAGTGAGCGTTCGCCGAATGGCCCGGCGTGGGGAGGCCCAGATTCCACGCGGTATCGCTCGTTTCCCGGAGGGGCGTGCCTGATCCCATGTTGCAGGGGGATTTCGCGGCCCCCATCTGTACGTTGAATCTGCCGTTTGGTATCTTGATGGTATGCGTAATTTCCTGAAGGGGCGGCTCTTACCTGTCCGGGTGTGCCTGCTCGCCAGCACGCTCTTGTTGATCGTCGTGGGAATCGCCACGATCTACGCGATCGGCCATCCGGTTGAAAGTAGTCCGGCCAGCCACGCGGCGCAATGGGCCGGGCATTGGAAGAAGCAGCTTGTTTTCGCCGTTGTCGGTTTGGTCGGGTTCGTGGCGGCGAACTGGGTGAACTACCGCCGCCTGGGGGAGGTCAGCCAGTGGATCTATGGCATCGTTCTGCTCCTGCTGACCTACATCCTCCTCCGTAAGTTCGGTCTGCCGCTGCCTTTCGTGCCTTGGCGGAACGGGTCCTACCGATGGATCGTGGTGCAGATCGGCTCGCATTCGCTGCCCGCTGTGCAGCCTTCGGAGTTCTGCAAGCTCGCTTACATCCTAGCTTTGGCGTGGTACCTTCGCTACCGCAGCAACTATCGCAGCCTCCGGTCTCTGCTCGGCCCATTTGCCGTAACATTGCTGCCGATGGTGTTGATCGTACTGGAGCCCGATCTGGGCACGGTTCTGCTGATGATGCCCGTGTTTTTCACCATGTTGTACGTCGCGGGCGCCAGGATAAGACACCTGCTGCTGGTCATCGGCCTGGCGATCCTCGTCAGCCCGGGCATGTGGCTGATGCTCCAGGGTTATCAGCGTGAACGGATCAGCAGCGTGTTTCTCCAAAGCGACTGGGTCCGCAAGAAGGTCGAGGAGCGACCCGCGCTGAGCAAGCTCCTGGTGGGGCAGAAGCTGACCGAGCGCAGATGGCGGAGCGACTGGGGATACCACCTGATCCGGTCCAAGTTTGCCGTGGCTTCCGGCGGTGCGACGGGAACCGGATTCGGCCGGGGACCCTTCATCAAATACGACTTTCTGCCCGAGCGTCATACGGATTTTGTCTTTTCGGTGATCGCCCATCAGTGGGGGTTTGTCGGCTGTCTGGGCTTCGTGAGTCTCTACGTGCTTTTGGTGGCATGTGGTTTGGAGATCGCCGTACACAATACCGATCCTTTCGGCCGGCTCATGGCTATCGGCATTGTGGCCATGTTTGTGGTGCAAGTGGTCGTCAACGTCGGCATGGCGTTGGGCCTGATGCCGATCACAGGCCTAACGCTGCCGTTTGTCAGCTACGGCGGTTCCAGCCTGCTGGTGAATACGATGGCGGTTGGCTTGCTGAACAACGTGGGCCGGTGCCGGCCGTTCAGCGTTGCCCCGAGGAAGGGGGTCGAGGGTTGAGCCACAGCGCCGTCGTTCAGGGAGGACACGCTTGATTAAGGGTTTTCGGCAGATTGTCGTCCTGACAGTCATCAGCCGGGTGCTCGGCATGGTTCGAGACATGGCGTTTGCCTTCTTTCTGGGCGCCAGCGGCGTCATGGACGGGTGGGTCATTGCCTTCATGATTCCCAACCTTTCCCGCCGGCTCTTCGGCGAAGGAGCCGCTTCGTCGTCGTTGATTCCCGTCTACAGCCAGGAATTGGAGCGAGACCGCGAGCAGGCGCACAGGCTGGCTCTCACCGTTGCCACCGTTGTGGTGGTCGTGCTCACTGCGATCGTCCTGGCCGGCGAGGTGTTCATTTGGATGTACTATGCCCTCTCCGGTCACGCGAGCACGAAGCTGAAACTGGCTCTCAGCGGTGTGATGCTGCCTTACATGGTGGTGATCTGCCTGGTCGCGATCCTGGCGGGAATCCTGAACACGCACCGGCATTTCGCCGCTCCGGCCGCCGCCCCGGTTCTGCTCAACCTCTTGCTCATCGGGACCCTCTGTTTTGCCGGCTGGATTCTGCATGCGTCGGCGCGCGTGCAGGTTTTCGTGGTTGCCGCCGGCGTTATCGTAGCCGGACTGGTCCAACTGGGCATCCAGCTCCCGCCATTGCGGTCGGTCGGCATCCGCGTGCGACCGGCCTGGGATGTCAAGTCGGCGGCGTTCCGCAGGGTCCTGCTTCTGATGGGGCCGATGGTGCTGGGTCTGACCGTCACGCAAATCAACACGCTGGCGGACAACTTCATTGCCCTGTGGCTCTCCGGCTCCGCGGAAAAGGGCCATTTCTTTGAGCTGTTCGGCCATCGCATTGCATACCCTCTCTGGGAAGGGGCGGTCTCGCACTTGTTCTATGCCCAGCGGCTCTATCAGTTCCCGTTGGGCGTGTTCGGGATATCACTGGCGACGGCCATATTCCCGGTGATGAGCGGCGATGCCGCCAAGGGGGATTTCCGTGCGTTGCGCCGGACCATCTCTCGTGGTCTGCGGGGCTGCGTGTTCATTGCGTTGCCCGCCACCTTGGGCCTGCTGTTCATCAGTGAGTCGGTAGTCGCGTTGATCTTCGAGCGGGGCGAGTTCACATCGCATGACACGACCGGGACAACCTTCACGCTCTCATTCTATGTCCTGGGGCTCAGCGGGTACTTCGCCCAGCAGGTGCTGACGCGCGCCTTCTATGCGCTGCAGGAGTCCGACGTTCCGGCCAAGAGCGCCGTCGTCGCCGTGCTTGTCAATCTGTGCCTGAACCTGGTGCTGGTCTGGTATCTTGGCACAGGTGGCCTTGCGGCATCGACCGCGGCCTGTTCGTATCTTCAGGTGGTCATCCTCGCGTTCGCACTGCGGCGACAGTTGGGATCAGGCATATTGGATGGCTTCGGTCGGGCCGTCCTCCAGACGCTCGGCGTGACACTCTGCATGGAGGCGGTCCTACTAGGTGTCATGTACGCCCTGAGAGATCATGGTCACGCCGTGCAGTTGTCAGCAGCGGTGTTCTCGGGCGCGGGCGTGTATCTGCTTGTGGCCCGGCTGTTCCGGATCGAGATGCTCTCGTTGCTTCTGGGAGAGCGGCGGCAGGCGGCAACGTTCGAGAGCGAATGATCTCCGCTTTCGGGGGTGCCGGTCGCATCCGAAGATGACCGCGTGCGGTCCGCCAGCGTGTGGCGCGGTCACGGCCAAGGGCTTATGGGACCAAACCGGGCCCCATGACTGGAAATCCTCGGCGCATGTGGCGATAATACCTAAAGCTCGCGGCGGTTTTGCCCGAAATATCACAATGCAAGGCTCGTGTCGCGCCTCTAAGGAGAAACGGATGGTCAAGGATAGGTCGCTCGCGGTATTCCTGGCATTGACTCTCGTCGCGGGGGCCGCGCGGACGCAGGCGCTGCTTGCGATGGAGACTCTCCCTCGGCCTGGGACGCGCCGGGAGCGAACGTCTGATGCGATCTCCTCTGCCTCTGCCGCCGACCGATTCTGGGAGATAGGGTGCGAGATAGCGCATTCCCGCGATGTCACCGGGCCGCAGGCGGATCAGGCGATCATCCTGTTGACCGCCGCCAAGATCCTCAACAATCAGGCGGCTGTCGAGCCATTGCTTCTCGAAGTGGCGACGGAGCACGCGGAAGGAGACTACTCGCGGGAGGTTCACCTCTGGCTTGAGAGTTACGTCAGCCCGACGGCCGACCGCGCAGTGGCTGCGAACGCGGTTAAGTACCTGCTGAGCAGACTCAGCTCGCGCGACGACCGCCAGAGACTGCTTGAGGACCTGATCGGCAGGATCGGCAACAAGAATCCTGCGATCGACTCGGATTTGGCGACCATGCTCAGCCGAATCGCGGTCGAAAAGGGAGATCTCAAAGCTGCCAGGTTCTACCTGATTCAAGCCTACACCAACAACAAGTACAACGGCGCGGCATTCGCCGGGCTGGCGGAACTGGCTCCGGACGAGATTGGCGCCGTAGCGTACCTCGAACACTTGCGTCTGGCTTTGCGTGAGAACCCGCTCGATATGGACGCCGCGTTGAATTTTGCACAGTACGCGGAGCGACTGCTGCTGTACGACCCCGCGGCCGGGACGTATCGCTACTGTGCGGCGTTGTTTCAGTATCTCTACCCGAGCCGGCCGTTGCCGCCGCGCATCTATCTGCCGTGGGCCATAGCCAGCTACAACACCGAGCGGGGCCAGGACATCTGTTTGCAGATTGCCCAGAGCGTTCGTAGGGCGGATCGTTTCAACATTCTCCTTGAGGCCATCGCCGGCAAAGCCGCCGTGAAGATGGGCAATCCACAGGAGGGTCAGCGCATTTTCGACCAAGCCGAGCAGAGAGCTCAGCAGCTTCTGCAGACCGGGCCCGGCCAGGCCGGGATGACGACGGGCGACCTTGGTCCGAAGCAGTTGGCCTGGTTCTACTGTTTTGCCCGGCCCGATCCAGAAAAGGCGCTGGATTGGGCCAACAAGGCCTATGCGATCGAGCCCAATGCACCGACGGCCGGTGCCCTGTTGGCATACGCGCTTGGCATGAACGATCAACTGGAGTGGGCCAAGCCGCTGCTGGAATCGTTCAGGGGCAATCAGATTTCCGATACCGTGCAGGCCCGGGTTCAACTCGCTCAAGGCGACAGAGACGGCGCCATCAAGACCTTGACCACCGCGATCGCGAAAGACCCAGGGTCGCTGGTCGCCGAACGGGCCAAGGAGATGCTTCGCCAGGCCGGCAGCGAATACGCCCCGCCCATCGATCCACGCGCACTGCTCAGCGTTCTGACCGACGACCTTGGCTCGGCGCTCATCCCCCAATTCTTGCCGCCGGACAAGATGATAGAAGTGCAGTTCAATGTCCGTGGCAGCGAGTTCTCCTACGGCGCGGAAATTGAGGCTGATGTTACGATTGTCGCCAAAGGTCTCGAACCTGTTGTGGTTACGGACAACGGCCTTTTCAGGGGCCATGTCCGCGTCGATGCCCACGTCAGCGGAGGCCTTACGGCAGAAATCGCCAATCTCGTGTCGAAAACGATCCGCACGGAACTGGCTGTCCCGCCGGGGCGAAGTCTGGTCAGGACTCTGCGCCTGTCCACGGGCAGATTGCGGCGGATGCTTCTGGATCACCCCCAGGCCTCGCTCACCATCGAGTTCACGCTCTTCCTAGACCCCGTCGTAGCCGAGGACGGCTCCGTTCACAACCGGCTGGCGGACGTGAAGCCTGTGACAGTCTCCGTCACGCGTCCAGGTGTTGATCTTACAGCCGGCTACGTTCGCAACAGGTCCAACGCCATCTCGACCGGGCAGGAGGCGCAGAGAATACGTACCGCACAACTCTTCACCGGGCTTCTCAAGGAAGAGCACGCCATGACCGAACGCGGGACACTTTACCCGTTCAGGTGTGCGGAATGGCTTCCCAAGATGCTTCGGTCGGGCCTGCTGACGGACTCCGGCCTGCTCCGCGGCCAGGGACGCGATGACTGGGTGGTGAAGGTCAATACCATGGCCGACATGCTTTCGATGCCTCTCGACCAGGAATTGGCCGCGGCGGTGGCCGGCAATCTCAACGATCCCAAGTGGCCTGTTCGGTTGATGGCCGTCTATTTGCTGGCCACGAGCTGCGGGGAAGGCTTTGGCAGTGTGCTCGCCTGGGTGGCTGAGAATGACGCCAGCGACCTGGTCCGCAGTATGGCCATGGCCCTGCACGCCGGCGCGCCGGAAACGGCGCAACGTAGTCCGACGACCGCGCCGGGCCTGCTGCCGCAGTTGCCCTGAGCCGAGAATCTCTGGCCGCAGCGCTGCCGAAAGAGACTCGCTGGTGGCGAGAGACGCAGACGCGGAGGTTCTTGCAGCCCGGGTGCAGAAGGGTCACAGGGCCGCTCGCAGCAGAGGAGATGGATTTCGAGGGTTTTGGGGTTGTAATTGGGCAACGATTCGTTATGATTCCGTGGTTTTCAGACTGAGTCGTAGTCTTTCTTGAAAGGATAGCTGAATGCCGGCAGAAGTAGACAAGGGTAAATGCACAGGCTGTGAGTCCTGTGTCGAGGAGTGTCCGAGCAGCGCGATCAGCATGGTTGACGGTAAGGCGGCCATTGACCCGGATTCCTGCATCGATTGCGGGGCCTGCATCGATGCCTGCCCCGTTGAAGCAATAAGCCTGTAGTCATTGATTATTGATGGTGGATGATTGATGATTTGACCGCTCATTGCCGCGCGAGCGGCAACCAATAATCAATCATCCATTATCAATGTGTTGGCCCCATCGTCTAGGCAGGCCCAGGACACCGGGTTTTCAACCCGGCAACAGGGGTTCGAATCCCCTTGGGGCTATTCGGGTCATGAGAGAGGCAGGGATCAGACGCGCATGCCGGAGATGGTGGCTGAAAAGGCCAGAGCGTTGTCAACGACCCCCTGAACGTCACAGACGTACTTGCGACCTCTTCTGATCTCGGTGATGTGGCCGAGCAGGTAGAGGCGGCAGCCGGGCTCAACGGCGGCTCGGAATTTCGCCTTCTCTATGCCGCCAAAGCCAATGAACCCCTCCTCCTCGTAGACTTGAAGGACGAAGAAACTGAGCAATTGGGCGGCGGCCTCGATTTGAATCACGCCCGGCATCAGAGGGCGGCCGGGGATGTGGCCGCGTACCCAGAATTCGTGGTCGGTCACGTCTTTGTAGCCCAGGATCAAAGCCTTGGCTTTGTCGTACCAGAGGATGCCGTCGAGATGCAACATCTCGAACCGCTGGGGGTTGACCCGGCAGATGGCTTCCTGGTCGAATACCGGCTTGGCATTCAAGTCGATTTCGGACAGGTCGAACAGCAGGGATGGCGGCATCAATAACCTCGAGAGGCATACACTGTGCATACCGACACAGAGTTGTGGCAACGCAGAGAGAATAAGAAGGCACCGTCTACGACGGAACGCTCGACGGAAACCAGTCGTTTGCAGGAACGCAGTGACGGTGAAACGCTCGTCGCTCGGCTTAGTCGGTGGACCTGATCTCGAGAACGCGATTGCGGACGTTCTGCGCAGCCTGCTTGATCTTCTGCATTTGCTTGCGGACGCGCGTCCCGGCGGCTTTGTTCCCGCCCAGGGCCTTGTCAACATCCATCTCGATCTCCGCAACCAGCGTCTTCAAATCTTCGTACTCTTGCATCTATGTGGTCCTCCACTTGTAGGTTCAGACTGCGAAGAATCTAATGAGCAGGGACGCCCCTGTCAAAAGAAAACGGCTTTTCGATTAAAAAAACGCATTTTCTGGAGGGCTGTCGGTCAGGGGAACAGCCGCTTGGCCAGTTCGGCTACTCTCTGACCACGCCGCGTGCACTGCTGCTTGACCTTCTCGTCAGGACGTCCGATGGACACCGGTCCGTAGTGGGCACCCTGCGGGTCGCCCTGGACGACCATGCCGGCGATCAGCATGGCCTCGAGGACGCCCAGAACGGTGGTCTCGCTGCCGCCGCCGATATTGGCGGAACTGGAGAAGGCCGCTCCGACCTTGCCGTTGAGTTGTCCGTGCTGCCCCACAAGATCGTCGATGAGCTGTTTCACTGGGCCGGCCATCTGCCCGTAGTAGCAGGGCGAGCCGACAACGACGGCGTCATAGCTGGGCAGGTCATCGGCCTGCACCGCCTCGGCCGATTTGCACTCGGTACGCACGCCAGAGTCATTCATGGCCTTGGCGATGACCTCTGCCATCTCTTTCGTGTTGCCGCTTCGCGAGTAGTAAACCACAATTCCCTTGGCCATCCTTGCTCCTTTCCCGCCACTGAGGCGTGCTGCCGACCGGGCTGTAATTAGAGACGAACACTTCCAAACGGTATCAGAGCGCAAAATAGCGCTCTCGTCAAGAGCCTTCTGCTTCGGTAGTTCCCGAGGGTGAGGCTCGGGCGGAGAGGCGAGGGGACCCTCGCCGGCTGCGAGGCTCACCGCCGCAGGTAGGCAAGCTTCTCCGGCAGCGCGATGTTGTTGCCGAAACTGTCTTCCCCGTATCCATACTGGGCAAGAAGCTGGATGTCTGCCAGCACACGCTTGTCGCCGACGAACTGAGTCGTAATGTCGGTGCCGATGTCGATCTTGCCCATGGCGAGCAGGCGACCCGTTTCATTCGTCACTTTCTCGATGAGGGTCCCTTCCGTGGGACAGAGTCGGTCCGGCAGTTCGAGCGGCTGTTCGTACAGGATCAGCTTGCCTTTGGCCGCCAGAGCCAAGGCGACACTGCGGACTACCGCGGTCAAGTCCGTCGGTCCCAGACTCTCGGGGACGAGTCCGAGGCGCACGATTTCCTGGGCCAGCCAGCGCCGCTTCTGGGCATTGATCTTTTCGTTCGCGCGAAACAAATCGAGGGAGGAGCCGGCATCGTACACCTCACCGGCCAAGTGCATCTGAACCTCGCTGCCGTAGTGAAGGACCAGCTTTGCGATCAGAGTGGAGGGCCGCACGTGGAAGCCGCGGTACCTGGGAATGGCCACCTCGATCTGTCCGACTTCCGCGTAACGCTTCAGCATTTCCTGGCACAGGCTCACCGCCGATCCTATGTACTGGTCGATGAAGGTGATGGAGTAGTCCATCAGAGCCGACAGCAGCGCATCGCGGTCAACGGGCAGCGGCGTCGTAGCGAGTATCGCGCACGGCTGCTTGTTGACATGCCGTTCATAGTAGTGAGCGAGAAGCGTAGCCGTCTTGAGCAAGTGGAAAACGACGCTGGCATGTCCGCGCAGGACCGGAAGGTCCGTGTCCTGACGCTCAACCTCGGTCCCGGAAACATACGTGTCGTATTGGGACTGCAGGTTGTGGAACTGAAACTCGAGGCCGCGCAGGCGCTCCTCTCTGAGTGAGGAGGCCAGACAGAGGTGGTAGTCTTCCGGCTTGGCTCGACTGGCCGCGCGCACGTCTTCGCTGGCCGACGCCAGGTTCAGGAAGGCCGTCGCCAGAAGGGCTACGGTCTCCGCTACCGTCTCCACGCAGCGGGTACCGCAATCGTGCGGCAGGTGCCCGCTCAGCAGCCGTTCTGCGTAGGCCTCCGCCGCATCGTCGCCGGGTGGGACATTCATGTGCATGCCCTTGGCCCGTTCCACCAGCTCTTTGGCGGCCTCCGCCAGGATGCGCCCGGTGAACTCCAGGGTCTGATCCGTAGCAGCGACGAAATCTTGTTCACCCGGCAACAGCCTGTAGCTCGACACGCGATGGTGGATATGGAGCAGTTCGTAGCTGAGGTCGGCGTGGGATTTGACCGTTGCTGTCAGCGACCGAATACGGCACCACCGGCAGTTCTTCCCCGCGTCGTAGGAGTCCAGAATCTCCTCGACCTGGTTCGCCTGAGAAAGCAGGTCGCCCAGGAAGGGACGCGTCAAGGCCTGTCTCGGAGCGTCACATCGCGACAGATAGTTCAGCAGGGTCAGCAGTTTCTGCGCCTGTCTCTCAACCAGTTTCAGAAACTCATGCTCTGGGACAAGGCCTGCGTCCATTCGCAAACGCCCCCGTCTTGTCTAATGATACGCGACAACTGTCTTCATCGGCCGGCCTGGTTTCGTTCAAGCGGGCTACTCTCGACTGAGAAATCGGCAGGAATGTCGACATCGAAAACGCCCTTGCGTATGTCGTCATTGATCCTTGGATCCGTGAGGCTGATCTCGTGGACGTCCTGCTCGGTGTCGACCGCCACGATCTGGACCGGCAATCCGGTTTTCTTATCGATCTGGAAATCGATCGTGACATAGTCGTCCTTGTAGACCGAGTCGGGTTTGACCTTCATGTGAAGCTGATAGGAGGCAGAGGATTCGGATGGCTCCGGGGCTGCCAGTTCGATCTCGAATTGTTCTTCGAGGTTATCGACTTTCGAGAAGCCCAGAACCGGGACGCGCCGGCTCACCAGGGTGAATGCATCGACGGGTTGGTTAGGCTCGGCCATCTGGCGCCGCTCAACACTCTTGAGCTGGTAGTCGACGTATGTCATCCAGACCCCGTCGAAAAGGAATTGCTCGCGGGATTTCTGCTCCTTCTCCTCGTTTTGTTGCAGGGTGTCAAAGTCGATGCGCAGGTACGACCTGTCGTCGAACTTAGCGTAGTAGAGCGTACCTCTGCGTCGTGCCTGAGAATCGAGCAGGACCTGCTTGAAGACGTAGTCAACCTTGCATTGGTAGGCGCGCAGATCGGCTGCCTGAGCCTGCAGTCTGTCCAGCACGCTGCGAAGGGCATTAGGGTCTGGGCTCTGCGATTGGCTCTCTGTCGAGTTGGCGTGACAGGGCTGACCGCACGCCCGGCTGGCCTCCAGGAACAGACCCAAGATGACTCCGGCCACAATCACTCTAGGCATGCGCTCTCCTTCCCTATGATGGGGCTTCTTCGGCGGCATTCTTGTCGTCGATGATTCGGAGTATCTCGTCCAGCCGCTCGATTGTAAAGTCAGCGTGGGCCAGAAACTCATCGGCTTGATGATGGTTGACAAGCAGCACGGCCGTGGCCTTGGCGGCCCGCGCACAGAGTAAATCGTGCAGATAATCTCCGACGAGCAGCGTCTCGGCCGGGTCAACGCCGAAGTGGCTACACAGGCGCAGCACGCCGAATGCGTTCGGCTTAACCGGGCCGTCCTCGCGTCCCACCACGGAATCGAAGTGCAAGCCGTGCTTTTGAGCAATGGCCTCGGCGTTGCACTTCCTATTGCGCGTCAGTATGCCGATGGGAAGCCCCCGACGATTCAGTTCGCGGAGTGTTTCTCTGGCCCCCGGATTGAGCGTCGATACCGCCAGAGCCCTCTCCTCGTGGTAGAGGAGGATGGCCTCCGCACGGTGGCGTTCCTCTACGGTCATTCTCTCCATTGCCTCCAAAACCGGCCCTTCGTCCTTGCCCATTCCGATTTCCTCACGAATGGCATCGAAATCGAAATAGGGCTGCGTTATCGTTCCATCCAGGTCGAATATCACTGCTCTTATCGGCATAAACGAGCCATTCTCTTCTACGGATGCACTAACACAGACTGCGAAGCCCCTGTACGCAGAACTCCTGGCCCAGTTCATACGTTGGTTCCCGACCGCGGTTTTGTCAAGTTCTTGTGCCGATGATATCCAGTCGTGGCCGCCTACTTTGGCGGCAGGGGCTTCTGTGCTGGAACGGCGTGTCGCCTATCTTGCCTGTTCCTTTAGCAGTTCGATGCAGTACCGTGCAGCTTGGCTGAGAGACCTACCTTTGCGCAAGATGATGCCGGTTGGCCGGACAAGGTGCTCGTTTGAAAAGGGGACAGCTACGATTGTCCCGCTGGTCACTTCCTGCACGATGGTCGGTTCGGGCAGGATGCTGATGCCGGCGTTGATCTCCACAGCACGCTTGATCGTCTCAATGTTGTCGAATTCCATCACCGGCCGAACATCCGTGTTGTAGCGAGCCAGAATCCCGTCGATCCAGACACGCGTTGGCACATCCTTCTCAAACGCAATGAACCGCTCGAATTGCAGTTTGTGAATGTCCACGACCGTTCCCCTGGATAACGGGTGTCTCGGACTGCAGGCCAGCACCAGCGACTCTTCCTCGAAGTCATAGACCTCGAGTCGCTTGTCCTTCTTGGGTATCGCCACGATGCCGATGTCGATCTCGCCGTTCAAGACCTGCCCGTAGATCCTGTCCGCACTCAGATACTCAATGTGAACGTTGACGTTGGGGTAGCGGACCATGAATTTCTTGACGTAGTCGGGCAGGCTGTGCATGCCGATGCTGAAAATCGCGCCCACATTGATCCTGGTCTCGGTGGTGGCCTTGATCGCGTGCAGCTCGCTCTTGAGCTGATCGTATCGTTCGAGGATGTCCTTTGCGGCTTTGTAAAACACCTGACCGGGGGTCGTCAGCTCAATCGGGCGTTTCTTGCGCGTGACCAACTGGCACTTGTGGGCCAGCTCCAACTGCGCTAGCTGCTGCGAGACCGCTGACTGGCTCAGCAGGTGTTTCTCGGCCGTCTTGGAGAAACTCCGCGAGTCTGCCAAGTCACAGAACACCTTTAGCGTCTCTACATGCATTATCAACCTTTCTAATGCCACATATCACGATAACGTGCTTCCGGGATTCATCATCGCTTCTCATAATATAAGCCATGCTAATCCAATGCAAGTGCAATAATGCCTCCCAGCAGAGAGCCGCGAACTCAGCGGTAGGCCCGCCCATAACCCGATGCCATACTGTTTAAGGAGAAGACAATGAACCTCCAGCAACCCAATGCCAACGAAGTCACACAAACCCAGAACCGTTCCCGCAGCGTTTCCCCTGTCTCCGGCATCTGTACGCGCTGTATTGACGGATGCCGCGGCAACTGCGAGATATTCAAATCCTCTTTCCGTGGTCGGGAAGTCATCTATCCCGGGCCCTTCGGGACTCTGACCGCCGGTGCCGACAAGGAGTATCCCATCGACTATTCGCATCTGAACATCATGGGCTATGCGCTGGGGGCGAAGGGATTGGCGGATGGTGTTGAAGGCAACCCGGACACGACACTGTTCCCCATGGTCAGCACCGAGACGGCCTACGGGGTAGGCAAGAAGGTCAAGATGCGTCTGCCGGTGTTCACCGGCGCACTGGGTTCCACGGATGTTGCGCGCAAGAATTGGGAGCATTTCGCGGCCGGCGCTGCTATCTCGGGCATCAGCATTGTCTGCGGCGAGAACGTTTGCGGCATTGATCCTCAACTTGAGTTGGATGCCAACGGCAAGGTGAAGAAGGCGCCGAATATGGCCCAGCGGGTGGAGCAGTATCGCCGCTACCACGAGGGGTACGGTGACATGCTCGTACAGATGAACGTTGAAGACACGCGGCTCGGCGTGGCCGAATATGTCATCGGCAAACTCGGCATCGAGTGCGTCGAGCTCAAGTGGGGTCAGGGCGCCAAGTGTATTGGCGGCGAGATTCAAGTCGATTCACTCGAGCGCGCCCTTGAGCTTCAGAAGCGAGGATACCTCGTGACGCCCGATCCGTCGGTCGAGGC
>CAZGRF010000023.1:0-16947 GCA_964527825.1 uncultured Pirellulales bacterium | reverse complement strand
GAATAGGACGGCCATGCGGACGGCGAGGCCGTTGGTGACTTGCTGGAGGATGACGCTGTTGCGGCCGTCGGCGACTTCGCTTTCCATCTCCAGGCCGCGATTGATGGGGCCGGGGTGCATCACCACGATGTCGGGCTTGGCTCGCTTCATACGCTCGACGGTGAGGCCGAAGTAGCGCGAGTACTCGCGGATTGAGGGGAAGGGGTTGCCACCCAGCCGCTCGAACTGGATACGCAGCATGTTGACCACGTCCACCTTGTCGATGACCTCGTCGAGCGAGTAGCTGACCTTCACGGGAAGCTGATCGAGGTTGCCCGGCATCAGCGTTGGAGGGCCGACGAACGTCACTTCGGCACCGAGCTTGGACATCGCCCACAGGTCGCTGCGGGCAACGCGTGAATGGGCGATGTCGCCGACGATGGCGATCTTGAGACCTTCGAGCGAGCCCTTGATCTTGCGGATCGTGTAGACATCGAGCAGTGCCTGGGTGGGGTGTTCGCAGTAGCCGTCCCCGGCGTTGACAACACAGGCCTTGATGTTCCGGCTGAGGAACATCGGCGCGCCCGCGGCGCTGTGGCGAATGACCACGATGTCAATACCCATCGCCTCAAGGTTGCGGGCGGTGTCGAGGAGCGTTTCGCCCTTGCTGACGGCACTGTCTTTCTTGGTGAATTCGATGACGTCAGCGCTGAGCCGGCTGGCTGCCAGGGCGAAGCTGTTCCGCGTGCGCGTGCTGTCTTCAAAGAACAGGTTCACAACGACTTTGCCGCGCAGCGGCGGGGCCTTCTTGACCGAACGCGTGCTGATCTGCTCAAAGCCCTTGGCGGTATCGAGAATGTGGAGGATCTCTTCCGACGTCAGATCGCGCAGGCCAATGAGGTCCTTGCGCTGCCACCTGAACTGCTTGCCTTTTCGAACTATCGCCATACCTGTGCCGTGTCGTCCCTTGGATCTGTGGTGCGTATGCCGCTCCACGATATTGAGGATACGGTTCATTTGTCCCTACTCGACTACAACCTCGTTTCGTCCATCCGATTCGATGAGATTAACTTGGACTGACTGCCCAGGTTCCACATCGGCCTTGTAGCCGGCGTAATCGGCCTGTATGGGGAATTCCCTTCCCGCTCGTTCCACAAGGACAGCGAGTCTGATTGCTTTCGGTCGGCCCAAGTCGATCAGGGCGTCCAGCGCCGCTCTGGTCGAGCGGCCGGTATGCAACACGTCGTCCACCAGAATGATGGTCTTGTCGTCGATGTCGAAGCCGATTTCCGTGGTTCGTACGAGCGGCTGACCGTTGCCGCGCGGAGAATTGAGGTCATCGCGATAGAGAGTGATGTCGAGGGTGCCGCAGGGGACGGATTTGGCAAGTTGCTGCGACAAGTGCGTCGCGAGCCGCTGGGCCAGGATCTCCCCCCGGCTGCGGATGCCAATTATGGCCAGACTATCCTCGGCAGGCGTCCGAGTGGCGATCTCCTCGGCCAAATCGCGGAGTTTCTCTTCGATCTGCTCGGCGTCCAAGATCACCTTCATAGCGGCCATCCCTGGTAAAGACGGTTTTGTGGGACTATCGCGGGGAGTATACCAGGGCCGGTCCGGTAAAGCAAGGCTTGTTGCATCAGTTTTCGGAATCCGCTTTGACAGTGCTGGGAACGGTGGTACACTACCGGCGACGGGCGGAAATTGCTTGAATTCGGGGCCGTGTTCTGCTATCATAGGAGAAGCCTATGGAGGACATGGCTTATCAGCTATGGAGGATGATGTCTGGGGGTGTAACCGGCGCGTTGGCGGGCGGCAAGGGCTGGTTCTTGGATTCTGCTATGCGAAGACACTTTCACAAGGCGGCCACGCTGGTCCCGAGATTATGGGTCGTAATCTCGCTGGTCGGTGTGCTGGGCATCGCCCGCGCAGCCGAACCCCAGGAGGCTTCTCTGCTTCAGCCCCAGGGCCTTAGCCGAGCTGGCGTCTACACGTTGCGCCAGATCGACCCGAGCCTGACCGGCGAGGGGGTCCGCCTCGGTCTCGTCTGCCGCAGCGTCACCTACCAGGGTGACTCGCCCCAGAACGACTACCAGCCGAACGTGAGACACGCCTGCTTCGACGGCGCACGACTGAGCTTCCATGATGAAGGGGTCCCGGTGGGCGCCGTGTCGGCCCATTCCACGGCGATCTGCTCCATCTTGTTCGGCGAGGACGCCGAAGCGACGACGCCGTACCTGGGGTCGTTTCTGTATCAGGGGGCTGTCCCCGCCGCGGAGGGGCACGTCTACGAACTGCTGTACTTCGGGAAGCAGTATGTGTTCGAGCAGATCGCGCCGCCGCTCGATGTCGTCGTGATGAGTTTCGGTTTCCAGTTCGAGAATTGGTGGACGCAAGGCATCGAGTCCCTGGCCGAACACCAAGGGCTGCTCGTGGTGGCCGGCATCGGCAACGGTACGAACGCCTCCGATCCGCCGCTGTATCCCGCGGCCGGCTCGAACACGATCGGTGTAGGTGTCGTCAGTTCCGTAAGGACGGCTGACCCCGCGACGAACCTGACGCATTTTGCGCTGGCCTATCCGGACCGATCCAGTCTGGGCCCGACGGATGACGGACGGTGCAAGCCGGATATGATCGCGCCGGGCAACTGTCTGGTGGCCGAGACCGGTGACGACCGCACGTATGCGATGTCGGGGGATTGGTCGAGCTACGCCACACCGGTTGCCGCCGGGGTCGTCGGCCTGTTGGTCCAGGTGGCCAAACAGGACGAGGATCTCAATGCAGTGCTATCGCCCAATGGCGGCAACTGCGCCCTGAAGGCCATCCTGATGAACTCGGCGACCAAGCTGCCTTACTGGCACAAGGGCCGTTTGAGCACTGACGATGATCGCGAAACGCCGCTCGACTACGTCCAGGGAGCGGGGATGGTCAACGCTGTGGGGGCGTACGGGCTTCTGAAGGCCGGACGCATCAGCCCCGGCGAGGTGTCATCAGGCGGCTGGGACCTGGGTGAACTTGATGCCGCTGGCGGTCCCCAACGCGCCTACCGTATCGTCGTCGATGAACCGGCCGACAAGATGCTCACGGCGACGCTGGTCTGGAACCGTCACTACAGCAAGGAGTATCCGTTCGATCACATTCCCGGCAGCGACAGCGATCTTCGGGTCGAGGTGTGGGCTATCGATCCGACGAATTCGAACAGTGACCTTCTGCTGGATTACAGCGACAGCAAGACTGACAACGTCGAGCACGTCTACATTCGCACCCTGGCTGGATATAGCGTCTACGATCTCGTCGTCTCCTACAGCGACGCCGAGCCTGCGGCCGCCCGGACGTCCGAGCGGTACGGCCTGGCCTGGTCGGTCGGCGTCAAGCCGGAGGCCGACAGCATCTTCTGGCACGATTTGAATGCCGACGGGATTGTGAACGAGCAGGATTTCGCGATCTTCCTGAACAATCGCAGTCTCGGCCTCACGTCGCCGGATGCCTACCTCCTGGGCGATATCAACACGGACGGGACCATCGACACCAGCGATCTGGAAGTCATGTTCGCCAACCGCAATCGCAAGGCCGATTGGCATACGGACACGGTGACGAACTGATGCATCCGCTGGTCGAGCCGCCGGCGTTGTGGCCGTCGGCGCGTGACGGACCTCACCGGCATAGACCATGAGCAGCAAGGGCCTGCTTAACATCTTGATTCTGGGCGGCATCGTGGCCGCTTCATCGGTCCGGGCCGAGACGCGCTGGCGCTTTGCCATGACCTGTGACAGTCGCGGCGTCGTAACAGGTGTGAATGAACCCGTCCTTTCGGAGTTGGCCCGCGAGATCGCGCAGCGCGGCGTCGACTTCCTGGTCTACCCCGGCGACCTGGTCTATGGGGCCAGGATTCCGCCGGAACTCTTCGAGAGCTACTTGTGGGACTGGGTTCGAGCCGTGCAGCCGGTCTATGAGGCAGGGATTCCTGTGTATGTCTGTCGGGGCAACCACGAAGTGGGAGACATGTGGGATGCGTTGCCCGATGATCACCCTGATCCTCTCGACAACTACGGGCTTCGCTGGTTGCGCGTGTTCGGCAATCCGGCGTATCCCGAATTGCTGCTTCCAGACAAAGGCCCGCCCGGCGAGGAGCACATGACCTATGCTGTTGCCCACAAGAACGCGCTGCTCGTTGTTCTCGATCAATATGCGGGAGCAGACTATGGGCTTGCGCACAGCGTCAACCAGGCTTGGCTCGATTCCGAACTGGAGCGCAACACTACGCCTCATGTCTTCGTGTTCGGCCACGAGCCGGCGTTCCGGACATTCCACCCGGATTGCCTGGATGCTCACCCGGCCCAGCGCGATGTGTTCTGGAACAGCCTAAGACGCGCCGGGGTACGAGCGTACTTCTGTGGCCATGACCACTACTACGATCGTGCTGTCGTCGACGACGGTGACGGCGATCCCGGCAACGACATCCATCAGCTCATCGCGGCCACGGCCGGAGCGCCTTTCTACACATGGAGTCCCCCCTACGATGGGAACAACGGCGACTTCACCCCCGAGCAAGTCTGCCATGTCGAGCGGTACGGCTACATTCTGGTTGATGTGGACGGCCTGGACGCCACGTTGACTTGGATGGAGCGTCGGGACAATGACATGTCGGCACCCGGTATCTATGAAGTGGGTGATGTCTGGCACTACACGGCGACGGTTGGCCCGGTCGTCCTCTCTCCGAATGGCGGCGAGCGGATCATTGTTGGCAAGCCCTATACTTTGCGATGGAAGGTCATTGATGGTGCCGACGTCAAACGCGTCGCGATCGAGTATTCTGCCGATGGCGGGGTGAGTTGGACGCTTATAGACCAGGTGGATAACACCGGCATATATGAATGGATCGTCCCCATGCTCAACTCCGCGACGTGCCTGGCGCGCGTCAGCGATGCGCGTGATCCCGCGGTCAGCGATACCAGCGATGCGGAATTCTCGATCTTCGAGTGCCGCGCGAAGCTGGCGGCCGATTTGAACGGCGACTGCTATGTGGACGCCGCCGATCTGGCCCTCATGGTGAGCGAATGGTTGGCATGCGGCAATCCCCTCGACCCCGCGTGCGGCGCCCCCCAATAGCCTTAGAATCTATCGCTTTCCGCTTACATTTCGCCCGAAGACCGGCCTCGCCAGCCTGTCCGCATCCGCAGAATCTCCTTTCCTTTTCTCGCGGCTTCTGCTAAAACACGCCCGACCGCGCAGATGTGATAAGGTGGCGTATGCTCCGTGAGAACAACATTGTGCAGGTTCCCGCCCGCCGTGATGGGCGGCCGATTCTCACCAAGGCGCGGTCTTCAGTCCTGACAGCATTCATTGAGAGCGTAGGTGCCCTATGACGAACCAGGTGCTCATCAGGAACGGGCGGGTGATCGATCCGGCCAACAACATCGACAAACCGTGCGATGTGCTCATTGTCGACGGCAAGGTCGCCGAGGTGGGCCAGCTCAACGGCGCTGTAGAGGAGTCTGCTGCGCGCGTCATTGACGCGACCGGCAAGCTCGTGACACCCGGCCTGATCGATATTCATGTGCACTTCCGCGAGCCGGGTGATGAAGAGGAGGAGACGATTGCCAGCGGCTCGGCCGCCGCGGTGGCCGCCGGGTTCACGTCAGTGGTTTGCATGCCCAATACGAACCCTACCATCGAAAACGAGACTGATATCGAGTACGTTCATCGCAAGGGGCGTCAGGCCCGCAAGACTCACGTCTATGTGATGGGAGCGATCACCAAGAAACGCGAGGGCGTGGAGCTGGCCGAGATGGGAATGATGGCCGAAGCAGGGGCCCGCGGGTTTACCGACGACGGCAGCGGCGTGCAGGATCCGTCCGTGATGCTCAAGGCGCTGAAGTACGCCAAGATGTTCGACCGCGTTGTGGCCCAGCACTGTCAGGACGACCGGATTGCCGGCGGGGGCGTCATGAACTCGGGCTACCACGCGACGATTCTCGGCCTGCCCGGCCTGGATCCCCTGGCCGAAGAGGCCATGCTCTGGCGCGACATCCAACTGGTCCGAAAGACTCACGTTCGCTACCACGTCCAACACATCTCAACGGCAGGGTCGGTGGAGCTGATCCGGCAAGCCAAGCGCGATTCGCTGCCGGTAACGTGCGAGGTGACGCCGCACCATCTGCTGTTGACCGAGGAATGCTGCTCGGAGTATGACACGAACTACAAAGTCAATCCTCCGTTACGGATCCAGGCGGATGTCGAAGCGCTGAAACAGGCGATTTCCGAGGGACTCGTTGATGCTCTGGTCACGGATCACGCGCCGCACCTGCAAAGCGAAAAGGAGCTGGAGTTCTTCTCGGCGCCGTTCGGCATTGCCAGCCTGGAGTGCGCCCTGGGGCTGTACATCAAGGCGTTGATCGAGCCGAAGACTCTGGACTGGTCCGGCCTGATCCGCCTGATGACAGTGAATCCGGCTGGAGTCGTCGGGATTGACAAGGGTACACTGGGCCGAGGCCGGCAGGGCGATGTCACTATCATCGACCCCGAGGCTGAGTGGGAGATCGATGTTCATAAGTTCATCTCCAAGAGCCGCAACTGTCCCTATCACGGGTGGAAGGTCAAAGGGAAGGTCGAGAAGACCATCGTCGGCGGCGAAGTAAGGTTCGAGGCCCTGACGGCTGGAGCCACTGCCTGATGTGTGGCAGCGCGTGGCGTATCCACAACGTCCCTGAGACGGCGTAGAGAGGGTTCATGGGCGAAGCAGAGCTGCAATCCGAACCACACGAGCCGTCGATCAAGCCTCCGGTTTCAGGTGACGAGGAACCGTCTGCCGCGACGCCGGGGACCGGATTGCCGCTGTCTGATCGGGTCGAGTCCGAGCTATATGCGGGCAACCGTGTTCTCTCTCTGCTCTTCAACACGCAGGGACGTGTCTGGAAGTACATCGTTCGGGCCGGTCTGATCAGCCTCGTGCCCAGTCTGCTTGTCTCGTTTGTGGTGGCCTCGGTCGGGCTTGGCAACGAGGAAAACCTGCCACAGTTTGCCGAAGAGGTGGGCGCGGGCGCCTTGTTTGTCAGCCTGGTGATCGTCACGCCCGCGGTCGAGACGCTGCTTCTGGGCCTCGGCCTGTGGCTTCTGTCCTTTGCTACGCGACGGCCGCTGCGACAGGCATTGGGCTCTTGTGTGCTTTGGGGCGTGCTGCATTCACTGTTGGCTCCGGCCTGGGGACTTGTGGTGGCCTGGCCGTTCTTTGTCTTCTCATGTGCCTACTTGGCGTGGCGACGGAGATCATGGTGGCATGCGGCGGGCGTGGCGTGCGGCATTCACATGTTTCAGAATCTCTTGCCTGGCATACTGGTCGCCGTCACGTGAGTTCGATTGCCCCGCTCTTGGTGTCTCACGGGTCGACTCCACATTGTTGGGAGTTGCGATGGTTATCATTGACGGAACGAATCTGCTGTGGGCGGTCAAGGACTTGCGCCAGGATTGCGAGATTGCGACTGAAGTCCAACTGTGCCGCGTGCTGGACAGGTACTTTGCGCTGACGAGGGAAGAAGGCGAAGTGGTTTTCGACGGGGCTGGCCCGGCCGACAAAGGTGTGTTCAGCGGAGTGGTACATCTGGAGGTTGTCTTTTCCGGTTTCAACAAAGACACGGATACGGTGATTGAAGAGAAGATTCTCGCCAATACCGCGCCTCGGCGCCTGACGGTGGTCAGCAGTGATCGCCGACTGCGTTTGGCGGCTGCGGCGCGCAAGGCAACGGCATTGAAGTCGGAGCTCTTCTGGGATCTGGTGTTGAGAGAGTTGGGCCGCAAGAAGCCCCTGAGACAGGAGCCTGAAGAAAAACGCGACGGACTGACCGAAAGCGAGACGGACAAGTGGTTGGATCTGTTCGGGTTGTGACCACACGCTCGGCGCGACACCTGTCCGATGGATGGTACGCCATTCCGCGCCGTGTCGCCGAGTACGGACCGGTGATCGTCTCCTCACGCGACCGGCGCGAGATTTTGTGTTGCCTGAACGAGCCAAGAGCGGTATAAACATGTGCCTTTAGTATGCCCAATGCGTTGCCAAAGGGGAGGGGGGCCGCTTTTAGGCGTGCTTTGGTTCCTTGGTGGCGTACCGGGCATAGTTTGAAGGCCGCGTGCAAGAGGGGTCTTTGAGCTAAGTTGTGTTTTGTTCATCCTTTACCGCAAATGGAGAAGCTATGAAGCGCAGAATGGTCACGATTGACGGAAACACGGCGGTGGCGCACGTTGCTCATGCGACGAACGAGGTTGTTGCCATCTATCCGATCACGCCGAGCTCGCCGATGGGCGAGATGGCGGACGCCAAGACCGCCAAGGGGGAGCCGAACATCTGGGGTACGATTCCTTCTGTCACGGAGATGCAGTCGGAAGGGGGGGCGTCTGGGGCGGTCCACGGCGCACTGGCGGCCGGGGCGCTGACGACCACCTTCACGGCTTCTCAGGGCCTGTTGCTGATGATCCCGAATATGTATAAGATCGCGGGCGAGCTGCTGCCGACTGTGTTCCATATTAGTGCCCGTTCGCTGGCCTGCCAGGCGTTGTCCATCTTCGGTGATCACTCGGATGTCACCACCTGTCGCGAGACGGGCTTTGGCATGCTTTGCTCGAACAGTGTTCAGGAGGTTATGGATTTCGCCTTGATCGCTCAGCAGGCCACGCTGGCCTCGCGGGTGCCGTTCCTGCATTTCTTCGACGGGTTCAGGACCAGCCACGAGATACAGAAAGTCGAGGAGCTAACCTACGATGACATGCGCGCTGTGATTGACGACGAGCTGGTGGCCGCTCACAAGGCCCGGGCGCTGTCTCCGGATCATCCGAAGCTCGGCGGTACGGCCCAGAATCCGGACGTGTATTTCCAGGGCCGCGAGACGGTGAACAAGTACTACCTGGCTGCGCCCAGGATCGTGCAAGAGACGATGGATAAGTTTGCTCAGGTCGTGGGACGGCAGTACAAACTCTTCGACTATGTCGGCGCCCCCGATGCCGAGAAGGTGATCGTCATCATGGGCAGTGGCGCCGAGACGGCTCACGAGACGACCGAGTATCTTGCCTCGAAGGGCGAGAAGGTCGGCGTCGTAAAGGTGCGGTTGTACCGGCCGTTCAGCACGGAGCATTTCATGAAGGCTCTGCCCAAGACCGTCAAGAAGATCGCCGTGCTTGACCGAACGAAGGAGCCTGGCGCTCTTGGCGAGCCGCTCTACCTCGACATTCGCACCTCGATCGGTGAGGCGATGGCCGACGGGATCGCCCCGTTTGACAAGTACCCGGTGGTTGTCGGCGGGCGCTATGGCTTGGGCTCGAAGGAGTTCACCCCGGCCATGGTCAAGGCCGTCTATGACAATCTCGATGCGGCCAAGCCCAGGCGCAGCTTCACCGTCGGGATTATCGACGATGTCACTAATACAAGCCTCGACGTTGATGATTCGTTCCAGGTCCCCCGCGCCAAGGGCCAGTACGCCGCGATGTTCTACGGGCTCGGCTCGGACGGCACCGTCGGGGCCAACCACAACTCGATCCGCATCATCGGTGAGCTGACGGACAACTACGCCCAGGGCTATTTCGTGTACGACTCGAAGAAGGCCGGCGCCCTGACAATCTCACACCTGCGATTCGGCAAAGAGCTCATTCGTCGCCCGTATCTGATTGGCAAAGCGGACTTCGTGGCGTGTCACAACCCCAGCTTCCTGGAAAAGTATGATTTGCTCGCCTCGGCCCGGGATGGCGGGACCTTCCTGCTGACGACAAGTCACGCTGCGGATGGGGTCTGGGACACCCTGCCGCGGGAAATGCAGCAACAGATCATCGACAGGAAGTTGAGATTCTTTGTTATCGATGCGATCTCGTTGGCCCAGGAGTTGGGGCTGGGCGCCCGGATCAACGTGATCATGCAAACAGCATTCTTCAAGATCAGCGACATTATTCCTCTGGACGAAGCAGTGAAGGCCATCAAGGATGCCATCCAGCACAGCTACGGCAAGAAGGGCGAGAAGATCGTCCAGATGAACAACGCCGCCGTGGACAAGGCTTTGGACCGTGTCTACGAGGTAAAGGTGCCGGACAAGGTTACCAGTTCGTGGAGCCGTCCGCCATTCGTGCCCGATAGTGCTCCTGAGTTCGTCAAGTCGGTGACCGCTGAGTTGATGGCGATGCGAGGAGATGCTGTGCCGGTCAGCAAATTGCCTGTCGACGGCAAGTACCCCACGGGGACCACGAAGTACGAGAAACGCAATGTGGCGGTCAATATCCCGCAGTGGGTGCCCGAACTGTGTCTGCAATGCGGCATGTGTTCGTTGGTTTGCCCTCACGCCGCGATTCGCATCAAGGACTACGATCCCAAGTATGCCGACGGCGGCGCCCCGAAGGAGTTCAAGAGCATCGATGCCAAGGGCAAGGAGTTTGCCGGGATGAAGTTCACGGTGCAGGTTGCGCCCGAGGATTGTACCGGGTGTGGCGCCTGCGTGCACGCCTGCCCGGGCCAGGAGCGTGACGCCAACCGGCAGCCTACCGGCCGCAAGGCCATCAACATGGAGTTGCAGGAGCCGATCCGCGACCGCGAGCGGGCCTGCTACGACTACTTCCTCTCGATCCCGGATACGGACCGCTCGCTTTTCCGGGCCAGCACGGTCAAAGGCAGTCAGTTGATCGAACCGTTGTTCGAGTATTCCGGCGCATGCGCCGGTTGTGGCGAGACAGCGTATGTAAAGTTGCTCAGCCAGCTCTTCGGCGACCGGGCGATGATCGGCAATGCCACGGGCTGCTCGTCGATCTATGGCGGCAACCTGCCGACGACGCCCTACACGACCCGCGCCGACGGCCGCGGACCGACCTGGAGCAACAGTCTGTTCGAGGACAACGCCGAGTTCGCGATGGGTATGCGGCTGGGCGTCAACAAGTTCCGCGAACTGGCTCTGGAAATGCTGGCGAAAACGGCCGAGAAGGGTTGCGTGGACAAATCGCTGGCGGCCGACATCCGTGCCTCGACGCTGGCCAACGATCCGGAGCAAGAGGCCATCGAGCAGCAGCGAGAGCGGGTCGAGCAGCTCAAGCAGCAGGCTACCAAGAGCGGTTGCCCTGAATGCAAGCGGCTGCTCACCGTTGCGGACTACCTGGTTCGCAAGAGCGTTTGGGCCCTCGGCGGCGACGGCTGGGCCTATGACATCGGCTACGGCGGGGTGGACCACGTGCTCGCCAGCGGCGCCGACGTCAATGTGCTCGTGCTCGACACCGAGGTGTACTCGAACACGGGTGGTCAGATGTCAAAATCCACGCCGAGAGCGGCCGTGGCGAAATTCGCGGCTGGCGGCAAGAGGTCGCCGAAGAAGGACATGGGCCTCCTGGCGATGACCTACGGCAACATCTACGTGGCGAAGGTGGCGCTGGGGGCCAACCCGGCTCAGGCAGTGAAGGCCTTTGCCGAAGCCGAGGCCTATCCGGGTCCGTCGCTGATTCTGGCCTACGCGCACTGTATCGCTCACGGCATCAACATGACGACCGGCCTGGATGAGCAGAAGAAGGCCGTGGCATGTGGGCACTGGCCGTTGTATCGATTCGATCCGCGCCTGAAAGAGGAAGGCAAGAACCCCTTGCAGCTCGACTCGAAACCGCCGACGGTGGCGTTCGAAGACTATGCCTACGGCGAGATTCGCTACCGGTCGCTGAAGCAGGCCAAGCCCGACGTGGCTGCCGAGCTGATGAAGCTGGCCAGTCGTGACGCGGCAGACAGATACGCGTTGATGCAGCAGCTTGCCGGCCTGAAATGCGGGCAAGACGAACAGGGACCCGCTGAGCCGAGTCCCCGACCCCAAGCGCAAGCGGTAGGGAAGTGATATGTGCACGAGGGTGTTTAGACGCACGGTTCTGATCGGATTGTTGGCATTGACCTTGATGGGGTGTGGTCGGCAGGTCACGAAAACGCCGAGAGATGCTGGTGACTTGCTGGCCACCGGCCCGGATCAGACAACGCTTGCTGTTCGGCCGGACTTTGTACTGGCGGCGGTCGAGGCGGCCGGAGGGCTGCCTGCGTGGATGCAGTGCAAGCAGCTCAGTCACAGCGGCATTGTCACGATCTACCGGCCGGACGGCAGCTACTACCTGACCGAACACGCCTATACGGTTTATCCGTGGTCCAACGCCGTGAGGATATCCGCGCGCGAGCCGCGCTCTACGTTTGTCTGGCAGATGGTCGGTGGTCAATTCCGCCAGTTGGAGGGTGACCGGGCTCTGGATGTGTCGCCGCTGGCGGGAGCCTATCCGGACTATGCCGCCGCCGTTCTGCAGATCATGACCGCACCGGCGCGGCTGCTGGGCCAGGCGACCGAGCTAACCCGCCAGCCGCTTCCCGTGCAGATTCGAGGACAACAGTACGATCCTATCGGCGTCCGGTTTCAGGCTCCGCAGGCTGCCGTCGGCGACGAGAAGGGAAAGACCGCTATCGCCGAACCGTATTGGACGAACGGCGTCTACTTCCAAAATCGCCAGAGTTCTCGGGTCGAGATGATCTGGCTGGCCCACGCCGCCAGACGGGATTATCTCGTCGTGCGCGGATACGACTATGCGCCCGCCGCCAAGGGCGGCGTCCTCGTTCCCACCAAGATCGAGATCTTTCGATCGGATGCCGAAGGTGGAATCGGACGGTGTCTCATCAAGATCGACCTGGTGATGTAGAGCGGCTGCAACTCCCATCGCACGATCGGCTTCGAAACGCTGCCTTGCTTTGAGGTGTTGACGCCGCGAAGTCATTTCGCGCAGACTCAAGGTCCGCGGTACGCTCACGCAAACATTCGTTGCACGCTGAAAGCCGGTGAACTATCATGTCGCAACGGTCGTAAGTCCAGTGATTCCACAGAATTCTGTGTGACGTGATTGGGGCGTATGAATGCCGGTGAGGTCTACGCGAACGGCAATCTGGGTCGTCTTCGTCGGTGTGCTCGTCATCGCTTTGGGAGTGTTCTTCGTCATGCGCGCCTGGCGGAGTGCGGCGCGGCCTGAGAAGCAGACGCAGGCGGGCACCCCGTCTGAGCCATCCGAAAGCGTTATTGTTGATGACGGCAGCACGTGGCCTATGTTTGGCGGCGGCCAGGGGCTGCTGGGTCAAGCATCGAGCACATTGGGCGATTCTCTGACCCTCCTGTGGCGCTTCAAGACGAACGCAGAGGTCAAGTCGTCCGCCGCCATCTGCCAGGACCGTGTGTTCATCGGTTCATCGGACGCCAATGTCTATGCCATCGGCTTGCGAGACGGCACGAAGCTGTGGTCCTGCACGACCGGTGGCGCCGTCGAGGCGGCGCCATGCGTCGTCGGCGAGGGTGTGTTCATTGGCTCCTCCGACGGATTCCTCTACGCGCTGGACGCGGCGACGGGCCGGCTCAAATGGAGGTACGAAACGGGCGATGACATTCTCGGAGCCGCTAATTGGGCACGTTCCCCCGACGGCCTGACCACTTGGGTTCTGGTCGGGAGCTACGACAACAAAGTGCATTGTGTGGACGGCGAGACCGGCGACGCGGTCTGGACGTACGAAACCGGCAACTATGTCAACGGCTCGCCAGCAATTGCGGACGGCAAGTGCGTTTTCGGCGGGTGCGACGCACTGATTCACGTGATTGCTGTCGCCGACGGCACAAAAGTCACCGAGATCGACAGTGGGTCCTACATTGCCGCATCGGGCGCCTTCGCCGATGACCAAGTCTACATCGGGAATTACGATAACGTCTTCATGAAGGCCGACGCCGCCAGGGGCGAGATTGTCTGGGAATACACGGAAAGCGACGCCGCGTTCTTCTCGTCACCGGCTGTCACGGATGACCTCGTGGTCGTCGGGGGGCGCGACATGCTCGTTCACGCCTTACGCCGCGATGATGGGCAGCGCGTCTGGACGTTCAAGACGCTGGGCGAGGTGGACAGCTCGCCCGCGGTCTGCGGCGACAAGGTAGTCGTGGGCTCCGGTGACGGACGGCTCTATATGCTGCGCCTGGCCGACGGCAAAGAGGTGTGGTCGTACGAAGTTGGCCGGCCGATTGTCTCCTCGCCTGCTATCGCTCAGGGAGCGGTGGTTGTCGGCTGCGACGACGGCTACGTATACGCGTTCGGTTCCGTAGCGGCGGGGAGTCCAGCGAAATGAGAATCGTTCAAATCAGTCCCGGCTCAGGAGACAACTTCTACTGCGAGAACTGTCTGCGTGACATTGCTCTGGTTCGAGAGATGCGTGCGCTCGGTCACGATGTGCTCATGGTGCCGTTGTACCTGCCGCTGCACGCCGACAAGACCGAACCCGTCGCCAATGCGCCGATCTTCTACGGGGGGGTCAATGTCTATCTGCAACAGAAGTTCGCTCTGTTCCGCAAGACACCGCGCTGGATCGACAAGCTGTTCGACTCTCGCAGGCTGCTGGAATGGGCCGGCCGTAAGGCCGGTATGACTAGCGCCCGCGACTTGGGCGAGACAACGCTCTCTATGTTGGAAGGCGAACACGGCCGGCAAGTCAAGGAGCTGGATCGTTTCGTCGATTGGCTGCAAACCGAGGAAGGAACCTGCGACGTGATCTGCCTGTCGAACGTCCTGCTGGGCGGGTTGGCCAAGCGCCTCAAGGAGACGCTCAAGGTTCCCGTTGTGTGCCTACTGCAGGATGAAGACGGATTCCTGGACGGTCTGAAGAGTCCCTATGCTGAGCAGGCCTGGGAGATCGTTCGCGAGCGAGCCCGTGACATCGACGGTTTCATTGCCGTCAGCAGCTACTTTGCGCGCACGATGCTGAGCCGTCTGGGCATCAACAGCAGCCGCGTACACGTCGTACACGTGGGCGTGGATCTCGATGCATACGCACCGGAACCGGCCGGGCCGAGCCTGCCGACGTTGGGGTTTCTCTCGCGTTTATGCCCGAACCGGGGCCTCGAAACACTGATTGACGCTTTCATTCTGCTCAAGAGAGACGATAGACTAAAAGCAGTACGACTAAGGGCTTGTGGCGGTCGTAGTGCGGCCGATGAGTCCTTCGTCCAGCGCATGCAAGGCAAGCTCGCCGCGGCCGGCGTGCGCGACGACGTCGACTTTTTCGAATCGTTCGACCGCGCTGCCAGACTCGATTTTCTTCGAAGTCTCTCCATCTTGTCGGTGCCGGAGCGACAGCCGGTTGCGTATGGTCTGTACGTACTCGAAGCCTTGGCGATGGGAGTGCCCGTGGTGGAGCCGGCGATTGGCTGCTTCCCGGAGATGATCGAGATGACAGGCGGCGGTGTGCTGTACGAACCTAACACCGCCGAAAGGCTTGCTGAAGTGCTGACGCCTCTGCTTCTGGATGGGCAAGCGGCGCGCAAGCTGGGCGCGGAAGGCCGCGAGGGGATGCGTAAGGTATTCGATATTCGACGGACTGCCAACGAAATGGTGCAGGTATACGAGCAGATCGCCCGGCAGTCAAAGCGAGGGACATAATGGTTGAGCTCGTCAATGTGACAAAGGATTATGGCCAGGCGGGGCAGGCCGTCGGTGTCCATGTGCTCAAGGGCATCTCCCTGAAGATCGAGCCCGGTCGCTCCCTGGTGATTGTGGGCCCTTCGGGTAGTGGCAAGAGCACGCTGCTCAACATCATCGGGGCGTTAGACCACCCCACGGGCGGGCGCGTCTTGTTTGACGGCAAAGACCTCGCCGGCCTCAACGACAAGGAGCTGGCACGAATGCGCAATCGCGACATTGGTTTCGTGTTCCAATTGCACCATTTGTTGCCTCAATGCACCGTGTTGGAGAACGTTCTGATTCCGACGCTGGCAGGGACAAGCGGCTCAGCGCGAAAGACCGTGCGCGAGCGGGCCGAGCGGCTGCTGGAGCGTGTCGGATTGGCGGACCGCATGTCCCATCGTCCGGGCGAGCTCTCCGGCGGGCAGCGCCAGCGCGTGGCCGTGGCGCGGGCGCTTATCAACCAGCCGAAGCTGCTCCTGGCCGACGAGCCGACTGGCTCGCTCGATGAGGAAGCTTCGAATGATGTTGCCGAGCTGCTGGTGCAAGTCAATCGCGACGAGGGCGTCACGCTGGTTGTTGTGACGCATTCGCAGAAGCTCGCCGGCCGGATCGGGACCGTGATGGAGCTTCGCGGCGGCATCTTGCAGGATGGGGCACGGGCATGAGTCTCTGGCGACTTGTCACGCGGAGCCTCTGGTTCTACCGCCGAACAAACGTGGCGGTCCTGCTGGCCGTGGTGGTTGCCACGGCCGTGCTCACCGGAGCGCTGGTTGTCGGCGATTCGGTCCAATACACATTGCGGCGGACGGTGGAGGCGCGCCTCGGCCGGGCCGAGTTCGCCGTGATTCCTCAAGATCGTTTCTTCCGGGCCGCGCTCGCAGATGACCTTGAAATACAACTTGGCGGCAGCGTAGCCCCGGTTCTGCAGGTGGCCGGCATCATCACTACTGCCGATGGCTCGATGCGCATCAATCGAGTCGAGGTCCTCGGCGTCGACGAGAGATTCTACCGCATCGGACCGGGCGGAAGCGTTCCTGTCTCCAATGGTGGCGACGCGGTTGTTCTGAGCGAAGCCGTCGCGACGCGACTGGAGGTTGGCGCGCGCGATGAGATCGTGCTGCGTGTCGAGAAACCCGGCCTGATGCCGCGCGATGTCCCTTTGGCCTCGGATGCGGACCGCACGGTTGCTTTCCGCTTGAGAGTGCAGGCGGTCGCGGATGATTCCGCTTTCGGGCGCTTCGGCCTGAGAGCCAATCAAGCGGCGCCGCTGAATGTCTTCGTGCCGCTGGCATGGCTGGGCGAGAGAATCGAGCAGTCCGGTCGAGCCAACATCTTGCTGGCGGCCGGGGCTGATCGGCCGGTTTCGTTGGACGAGATCAATGCGTCTGTTCGGGAGTGCTGGCGCCTTGCGGATGCCCGGCTGGAGCTACGCCGACTCACACGACCTGATGTGTTGGAGCTGCGCGGTCGGAGGATATTCATTGATGAATCGCTCGGCGATGCCGCGCTCAA
>CAZGRF010000022.1:5412-16978 GCA_964527825.1 uncultured Pirellulales bacterium | reverse complement strand
CCCTGGCACGGCTGTCCCTGCTGCGTGGGCAACATTCCGCGCACGCTGCTGATGATTCCCACCTGGACCTACGTCAAGGGCGACGACGGCATCTATGTCAATCTCTTCATCGGCAGTACGATCAACGTGGAGAAGGTGGCCGGCACCAATGTCCAGATGGTGCAGAAGACCGACTATCCCTGGAGCGGCGACGTCTCGATCACGGTCAATCCCGAGACCTCGAAGCGTTTCACAGTCTACGTACGTGTGCCGAACCGTACGACCAGCGAGCTCTATACAACGACGCCGCAAGTAGGGGCGAACAATCATTCGCCTCTACAGTCGATCTCGGTGAACGGATCGCCTGTGGGATGCCCCGTCGAGAAAGGCTACGCGGTGCTTACCAGAGACTGGAAGGCCGGCGACAAGATCGATCTGGTCTTGCCGATGCAGATTCAACGCATCAAGGCGGACAAGAGGATCGCCGCCGACGTCGGTCGGGTGGCGCTGCGCTACGGACCGTTGATCTACAGTGTCGAGAGAGTCGATCAGGATTTGGACAAAGTGCTCGGCCCGGATGCGGCTCTGACCACCGAATGGAAGCCTGACCTGCTGGACGGCGTGATGGTCATCAAGGGCAAATGGGCCGATGGTTCGGACCTCATGGCGATCCCCAACTATGCCCGGGACAACCGGCCAGCCCCCTCAGACGAAAACAGCGGCCCTGCGGCCGGCGGCGCTCGTCGCGTTCGCGGGATCAACTCAATCGTTTGGCTGAGGGACCGGTAGACAGCGTGCGAACGTGACAGAACGGTAGGGTGTAGAGACGCAATACCTCGCGTTTCTAAAGTGGTTGCGCCAGCGGTTCGTAGAACTGCCTGGGGCGAGGTCCGAGTGTGTTGGTCAGCGTGCCGAGCCCATCGATGGTGCATTCGATGGTGTCGCCCGCTTGGAGGAAATTGCCCGTGGCAAGTCCCACGCCGGCGGGAGTCCCGGTCGAGATGATGTCCCCCGGCTCCAGTGTCATCAGGTGACTGCAGAACGAGACGATGTCGGCAACAGGATAGATCATCTGCGCCGTGTTGGCACTCTGGCGAGTCCGGCCGTTGACCTTCAGTGTCATTTCCAGATTCTGCACGTCGGCAACCTCATCCCGCGTGACGAGGTAGGGGCCCATCGGGAGAAACCCGTCGGCCCATTTGCCGTTGAGCCAGTCGTAGAACTCGTCCCAGGGCCGCTGGGCGCGACCCGCCTTGAACGTCACGCTCCGGGCGGAGACGTCATTGAGGATCGTGTAGCCTGCAATGCAGCTCATCGCCTCGCGCGCGTCGATACGCTTGGCCTTCTTGCCAATGACCACAGCCAACTCCAGTTCGTAGTCGATCTCCCTGCTGTAGTCGGGCCAGGGAATGGTGTCTCCCGGTCCGCAGACCGCCGTCGGCGGCATGAGAAACAAGCGCGGCACCGTCGTCTGCCGCGGCGAGTCGGACAGGCCGACTTTGAAGCCTCGCTCGTGAGATGCCTCCTTGACGTGCTCGGCGTAGTTGCCGGCCAGCGCCAGCAGCTTGCCCGGACGCAGCAGCGGCGCCAGTAACGTCACCGACTCCAGCGAGATGGCCCGCGCGCCGGAGTCAGCCAGCGACCGCAGGTGGTCGAGACAAGCAGGGCCTCGTTCCAGGACTTCTTGGAGGGTCTTCGGAGGTACGGCGTCTTTCCACGCCGACGGGATGTCCACGACACCCCGATCAGTCACAATGCCACAAGATATTGATTCATGTTGCCGATACGTCACGAGCTTCATTCTGATGTATCTCCAGTGGCCGATAATCACCTGCTTGACGAGGATTGTAACGCATTCGGTGGTCCGCACAAGGGCGTGGCCGGCCGCGTGTCACGTCCTGAAAAATCGCGGTTCGCAGACGTGGCAGGGGCCTGGCCTGCTGCGACGCCACGAAAACGCCGAGTCGCCCCTGTTTGTGGTGTGACAGAGAGAGACTCTGCACGAATCAGACCGTTGGTGGGCCTGAAAAACGCGGTTGTGGTTTGGCCGGTGCTCTTTGCCTCATATTGGCTCAAGCCAACTCTGACCGGCGTCCGATGACACGAACGCCGCCAGCACGCAACTGAGCGGCACCCTGAGCCACCTTCAGATTGAGGAATGCTGGAAAATGTCGCTCAAGAGTATTCTGACGGCGCCGAGCGGATGGTTTCGCTCCCACAGATACGAGCAGATCGATCACCGCGGCCCGCTGTTGAATGACGAGGGGCTCATCGCAACGAGCCTCGATGCAGAGGAAGATATCGAGGACACCCGGTCGGCCTGCGCGCCGAGCGAGCCGATCGTGGTCAGCACGGTCACATCGCTGGATCGCCGCGAGCCGATGGAGAGGCTCCAGGAAGGCTTCAACAAGCTGGTCGACCAGCTCCAGCAGATCAACGATCATCTCAACCAGCAGCTCATCCAGCACGAAGAACTCATGGGCCGCGTGCGCGAGCTGCCGCAGGTGCTCGAGAGTCTTCCCTCGGCCGTGGAGAATCAAAAGGCGCTTACAGTTGAACTGCTGGATCAGCTCAGAACGGCCGCGTTGAAGGATCAGGAGTTCACGAACGCGGTGGGGAAGATTCCTGCCGAGACCGCCCGACAGACCGAAACGCTGACATCCATCAACCGGCAGTTGGAGGCATCTGCCGAGACCGATGTCCGGCTGGCCGAGAGCTTCAACAAGTTCCGGGGCACCCTGGACCGACTCAACGACAACGCGGTCAGCAATACCGAAGGCATCATGCAGATGAGCAGGACGTTCGCAGCGAGCGACCGCTACCTCAAGCACACCGTCTCCAAGCTCAATCGACGTTTTGCCTGGATGTTGGTCGGTACTGTCGCGGTCTGCGTGGGTGTCATCTGTGCCCTCATCGGTTTCATCTTCTACCTGACCCGCTGATAGGCCACCGCAGCGCCAGGCATGTCAGTCACCGACGGGCCTGGCGTCCCCGTCGAGCAGCAGCGGGCCTTCCGGTGTCTTCCAGACCAGGCATAGGGGTGCTTGCGAGCGGACCCAGCCTTCTTGTGGCAGCGGTTCTGTGCGGTAGACGCGGCGTTCGGAATCAGTCTGGCGGTACTCGTAGAGAGGGACAATACGTGAATTCTGGCTGGTCTCGGCGTCTGCTGGCAGTCCACAGAAACGAGGAGGGGCCGAAGGCGTGGGTCGCTCCGTGGTCAGAGTGGCGCCGGCCGCGTAGATCGGCACGAGGTTCGGAGCGCGTCTGTTCGGCTCGACGGCGTAGAACGGAACGGATTTGACACGGTCCCACGCGCCCGCTTGTTCAATCGCGTCACGCAAGAGATAGTCTTTGCCTTCCAGTTCAGCCCCAAGCTGATAAACCGCCACCGGCAGAACCAGGCGCGGATCGTCCAAGCGCAGTCGGTACATGATCTGATTGTAGTCGTAACGCGGTGTCGCCGTCTCAGGTGAGCCGGAGAACGTGTGCGAGTATGTGCCTTCGAAGAGGATCACGCGGCCTCCATCCTGGTCGAAGTATGGGTGGTGCACGGGATTGTAGAAGGAGTACTTGTTGTGCGTCGCGATCCTCCTGGCACAGGCCCACGGGCCGACGGGTGTGTCGGCCTCGGCGTACCAGACCTCGCCCAGAAACGAACTCTCGCCGAACTGCTGCACGAAGATCATGATCCACCGCTGTCGATACGCGTTGAAGTGGACGCTCCCGCCGTGCGGGGTTACCGACTTGCCCGTTTCTACATCGTACAGATGTGTGTCTTCCTTCTCTTTGTTCAGTGCCTCGATGACGGACGTCTTGGCCGAGGGTTCGCCACCTGTCAGGTCGCCGAAACTGATCCAGCGACAGGCCGCACTGGTCTCGCCCGCCTTTAGGGCGGTGAACGCCTCATAGCGATTGGGATCGATCAGGTCATCCCACTGGGCCCAGACGCGCATGCGCACGGCCAGCGGAAAGGGCGTCGCGAAGTAGAAGTATTCGTGTCCGGCCACGCTCACCTTCAAGGAGTGTCCCGAATTGGAGTAGGGTAGGCATTCGACCCCTGAACGCAGCAAAGGTTCGAACGACTCCGTGTCATCGTTGAACACTACCAGGCCGCGCTCCAGCACGGTTCCAAGGTCCTTCAGCCGGGCATATTTGGCGACGATTCGCTCGCGGCCTTCGTTATCCTTCACGACGACGAAACCATCCGGCCAGACCAGACCCGGCTCTTTCAAGCGACACACCGGCCGGCTGAAGCCGCTCTCGTCAACAAAGTACGTAAGGTTCACCCCCGCCGTCGGGTCGAGTCCTCCTCGTCCAGGCAGGTCCGAGACCGCCGCGGCCAACGCAAAATGGCCTAGCGGGTACGAGGGTCGGCCCGTATCTCCCCAGAACCAGTACAATTGCCCGCGGTAGATGCACGTATCGACCGAGTCCTGCCCCATGACCTGCCCGTTGAGAACAGGGGCCTCCAAAGGAGCTGCGCGACCCGTCAGTACGCTGTCACGATAGATCCCCTGGCCCGTGACGCGATAGAGCCGCTCGGCGACGTTGATGCGGTCGATCTTGATCACGGCGCTGCCGCCGCGCGTCGTCCTCAGCCGAGTCCCGCGATACCCGAACCCGTCCTTCGGGAATTCGTAGCCGTGGCTTTCGACGAAGAAGAACACGTCGGTGTCCATCAAACCCGGCTCATTGAAAGCGACGATGCCGTTGCTATCGGTGTAGAGGCGAATGTTATTGACCGTACGCAGCTCGACCAGAGGCACTCCCCGACCGGTCTGCCGGTCCACCACCTCGATCGCGAAGCACGGGTTACCCGCACTGGAATTGCCTGCAGGCGGCGACGCGTCGGTCACACCCGCCTCGGCCAAAGACACGAGCAGTAGAGCCGCCATCAGAATGCTCACCGGCCGGGTTCCTGCTGCTGTGTAGGTTTCTTCGTGCATCACTTGCACTCCTGAGCCTAAAGAGCCGATAGATAACGGAGCGGCACCGTTGATGTCCGTCTATCCCAGAGTCGGCTCACGAGCCGTGAGAGTTCCAGACGGACCCCGAAGGACCGAGAATTCTTTCGTGGGTCACTGCGGATCGGGTGGGAGTGTGTGTGCTGAGGTGGACCGTTATGCGCCAACGCGGAAATGTCCAATGGTCACCTTTTCTGCGGTGTGTTCTTGGCGTTTCTCTCTGGTTTGGGTGCGTCGGGTGCCGGAGCACTACGACGTTTGTTGGTGCGATCGTGTGTCAGGGCGTGCCCCGCCTGGCAGGGGCCGAGGCGGCGGGTGAATGGGCCTTCCGGGGGCTCAGCAGTCGAATCCCTCCACGCGGTCGTCCTGGGACCTATGCCAGCGCGACGGCGGGGGTCCGCTTCCTTGGCATCGCGGATCTAGGGCCTCACAGCTACCTGTACAGCCGGGCGGAGAAGAACGGGATCGTCTACACGTGTCGCGGCGGACACGTCGATGTGGCGCACGTTCGCAAGGCCGCTGATTGGACAGGCTATCTCGCAGCGGTAGTGCTCGAGCATCTGGAAAAGGGAGATACGGAATTCGCCTTCAAGTTGTGGGAGCCCTCCCGATACTACGTCAGCATCACTCTTCCGCCCGATTGGAGCGACCTTTCACCGCAGGCGAGGGAGACGCAGGCACGTGCAGCCGCCGTTGAACTGGGCCAGTACCTGGCGTTCACCGCGATGACCTGGCATGAGATTCTCACGTGGTTTGGGTACCGGCCCAAAGGGTACAGAACGGAGTTCCCATCGGCGTTCTCATGGGAAGACACATACTCGAATCTTCTTGGCACGCGCGTGGCGGCTTCGGCGCTTCACAACGCCGAATGTGATTTCAACGACGCGGTTACCGCGGCTTTGGAGCGCGAGTTGAGTACGCTCGATCCTCAACCGGGTGAGCGGGCCAGGCAACTCACGCAGCAGCTACGGGGGCGGTGGTTTCGCAAGAAACGCTTCATCTTCACGGACATCAGGAAGAGGAATCTCGACCTTGGGCTTGACGACGGTTTGGTGACGCCGGTTCTGATCCCTGAAGCGTCCGGCTGCGAGGGGGCCGACGCGCGGCCGCTGCCCGTGCCCACGTTGGCTCGTCTGGCTGACCTCGGCTTTTCGGCCGAGGTCGGAATCGAGCCCCGAGAATGGGAACGAGACAGGATTTGGGCTGCCGTCAATATGGACGGCCGCAAACACGGGCAACGGCTTGACCCGGCTGCGGACTTTCCGCAAATCATGGCTTACATCGCCGATGAAGCCCTATGTCGCTATGCCCTGAGCATCTAGATCGGTGTCGGCGGAGGTCCTTCTTCGTGCCGGCAGGCGGCGGTCCAGCAGAAGCCAAAAGGCTTGCCGCGCCCAGGAGGTCGAGCTGAACTGGCGGGCAGCAGGAACCAGGGATGTCTGGTCGGGGAGACGAAAGGCGATGGCTATGGACAAGCCGCGCGAGCACGTTAAGACGGGATGCTCCCCGCGCTTCGATCCGGAGCGGTGGGACGGCAGGGAGATCACCTTCCAGGACAAGCTGTTTGTCAAGGACCGCGTCAGGAGTATTTTGCACATTCCTTTGAACTTCGGCCGGGTGATGGTGTGCAATATCGGACGCATTCAGGCCGCCGGCGCGCTGACGCCCGAGCCGCTCATGCTCTGCGACGAGAACTCCCTCCGGCGCAGTGACGTCTACATTGCCGTGAGCAAGGACGTGCCTGGGGCACAGATGGTGCGGATCTCAGGCACGTTTCTGACGCGCGTGTTCGAGGGACCCTACAAAGACATCCGCAAGTGGGTTGCGCAGATGAAGACCTACGTCGAGTCGAAGAAGAAGGCGATGGACAAGCTGTACTTCTTCTATACCACCTGTCCCAAATGCGCCAAGCACTACGGCAAGAACTATGTCGTCCTCCTGGCGCGAGTTTAGCTGCTTGCAGTGTGCCCGTAAGGGCACAGGCAGGGGCGTATCGCGATTCGCCGTTGGCAAGGACGCCTCACGGCGTCACCACGTATCTCTACTCGTATGCGTACCAGGCGACACCTTCGTAGGCCCAGATGAAGTTGGGATAGGATGCAATGATATAGTTTTTCTCATCTTCGTCGAAGGTATAGAAGTGCGAACCACACGTCCCCGACCAGAAGCGATAGACGGGCATCGCGTCGTCAGGTTGCTGGCCCTCCGGATACGCATAAAAGACGGCACCCTCGAATTCCCAGACTTCGATGGGGTAGTTGTTGATGACGTAGTCCTTCTCGTTCGGATCGATCGTGTAGAAATGCGAGCTGAGCGTCGATGACCAGAACCGATAGACAGGAAGGACATTAGGGTCGCTGGCGCTGGCGGGCGTGTGGTAGGCTTCGCCTTCATAGATGTACGTATCGGGAAGATTGCAAATCAGGCCATCTCTCTCGGATTCGTTCGTCGTGTAGAAATGATGCGACAGCACCGGAGACCAGAAACGAAAGACCGGCTCTACCGCCGGCCGGCCCGGTCCCGAGACGATGTAGTTCACGGTCAACGTCGAACTGCCCAGGGTCACGCGATGCCCCGTCATGTCCAGGATCTTGTCGATGTTGATGAATATGTAGATTTGGCCGTCCAGCCACAAGTCGTCGATAACATTCTGGGGCAGTGTGAAGGTCGTCGTCCCCCAGTCGTAGATGGGTGTCCCGTCGAGGTTACCCAGCACCGTGCCATTGGCGGAAATCTCGTCGATCTCGGGCGGGTCGAAGTCGGCATTGACATCCCATGCCTCGATCTCCAGAGTGGCAGATTCAATCCCAGTGGCATAAGGAAGGCCATTGGCGTCGCGGGGGATGCGAGAAGACAGATCATGTGTCCAACCCCAATCCTGGTTTGACACCCGGTACCAAGGCTGGTGGTCTGGGGTGGGCTCCGTGTCCAGGTCCCCACCCGGCGGCAGGAACACGATTCGATCGGGGTCGTTCTCCGGGAAGAGAAACAAATTGTAGTTGCTCGTGTAGTCGATGGTCTGACTAATGGGTGTGATTCCTGCGTTCGCCACGCCGCTGAGCCATAGCAAACACACGATGAATGCTGACATTCGTGCCGCCTTCATGTTTCTATTACCTCCCGAACCTTTCTTGGTTGCAGCTTCTGCTTCACCACAGATCGGCCAAATAGCCGGGTGCTCTTAACGTGAACCCGGATTAGTTATAGGACGTAGTCCGCAGAATGCGAATGAGCCCGTGAGCGAGACGCTAAACGGATCTTCCACGGCGCTTGCGGCGTCTTTGATCCCCCTTGCCTTCCTCCCGATCATCCGAGGACAGGACTGTTACCGGAAGTCCCATGCATTAAGAAAGCCCCGGACGTGACTTCGGTTCCGTCCGGGGCTCAAATTGCCCTCACCTGAGAATGCTCCTTTGGAGGCACCCCCTGGGCTCGTATGTCGTGGCGTTGGACAGTGTTTGGCCCGGCGAGGAATGCACACACACCTCACCTGCACAAACAGGTCCCAGCGCTTGCGCTTATGCCTATATCTTAGTGCCATCTGCATTTCCAGTCAAGGATTTCCTGATATCTGATCGAACCGACCCTTGTTTTCCGGCGACCTTGCCTCTATAGTCTAGCGTCCCAAGACCAGCGACTGCTGGCGACGATGTCAGTGATCTAAGAACAGGTACAACCGATGGACAATCAATCGCGCAAAACCCCGGCCCCGACGGCTGACCGGGGGTGGTTCCGGCGGAATATTGTCAAGATAGTGATCGTGCTTGCCGCGGTAGGGATTCTGACAGGTGTCGCGGCGGTACCGCCGCGGAATCGCCAGGTCCCGCCCGGGGAAGCCGAGCCAGTCAATGTGACCGTAATGGAAGTCGTTGCCACATCTGAACTTGCAGATACCTTCGCTCTGCCTGGCGTTGTCGAGCCGAACCGTGTCGTTACGATATCGGCCGAGGTGGCGGCCCGCGTCGAGAGGATCCCCCAGGAGGAGGGCGATATGGTGCGGGCGGGGGACCTGCTCATTCAACTCAATAGGGACTTCATAGAGCCGCAGTTTCGTGCCGCCGAGGCGCAATACAGACGAGATCAGATCGAATTCGGTCGCATGGAAGCCTTGGTCAAGGAGAATGCCACGAGCCGTCAGGACTTGGACAATGCCACGACCAGCCTGGCGGCCAGCCAGGCTGCGCTGGAGGAGGCCCGAGCGCGCCTGGAACGCACCCGAATTGTCGCACCCGCCGGCGGTGTGCTGAACAAGCTGCTTGTCGAAGAGGGCGAATACGTACAGGCTGGTACGGCGGTGGCTGAGATCGTGGAGACCGACACGGTCAAGGTGGTTGTGAACGTGCCGGAACGCGACACGGCGTTCTTTACGGTAGGCGGCAAGGCGGAAGTCTTTGCAGATGTGAGAGATCAGGAGTGCACGCTGGCGGGAACCATCACCTACATTGACGAACTGGCCAACCCACAGACCCGCTCCACGCCTCTGGAAGTGACATTGCCTAACCGCGAACGGCTTCTCCGCAGCGGGCAGATCGTGCGTGCTCGTCTGACCCGCCGCCTGCTCAAGGACGCGATCATGATTCCGCTGCTGGCGGTGATACCGATGGAAGAAGGCCAGGTGGTCTACGTTGTCGAGAATTCACAGGCGCAGCGTCGCGACATCGAGATCGACGTGATCCAGGGTGACCGCATCCGGGTGACACGCGGCCTGGATGCCGGCGCGAAACTGATTATCGCCGGTCACCGTTTTGTGGCGCCCGGGCAGAAGGTAAACGTCGTGTCGGAGACCCGGTAGCGTCCATGTTCATCACCGACCTTGCCATCAGAAATCGGACCACGGTGGCTGTCCTCGGCGTCATTATCATCCTACTGGGCGTCAGCAGCTATCTTTCGTTGCCACGCGAGGCGTTCCCGGATATTCCCATCCCTTATATCAGGGTCACGACCATGTACGAGGGGGTTTCGCCGGAGGATGTCGAGACGGCCGTGACCATGAAGATCGAGAAGGAACTCAACGGCATCCGTGGCATCCAGGAGATTCGTTCGAGCAGCGCCGAGGGCATGTCGTTGATTACCGTCGAGTTCACGCCGAACGTGCCCGGTGAAGTAGCCTTGCAGCGCGTGCGCGACCGGGTGGACCTGGCCAAAGGCGAGTTGCCCACAGACGCGGACGAGCCGACCATCAGGGAAGTGAACCTCGCTGAGTTCCCCATCATGCTCGTCAGTATTGCGGGCGATGTGTCTCCCGTGCAGCTCAAGACCATCGCAGATGACCTCCAGGATGCGCTGGAGACGCTTCCCGGGGTGCTCAAGGTCGAGGTCCTCGGTGCGCTGGAGCCTGAGATTCGTCTGGAATTCGATCCGGATCGAATCGCCGTCTATAACCTAACGATCCCCGAGATCCTGGCGCTGATTCCATCTGAAAACGTCAATATCTCAGCAGGCGGGCTGGATACCGAGGGAACCAAGTTCAACGTGCGCATCCCGGCTGAGTTCGTTACGCCCGAAGAGGTGGACAGTCTGTTGCTGACGGTGCGCGGCGGTAATCCGATCTACCTGTCCGACGTCGCCAAAGTGCGATACACTTTCAAGGACCGAACCACGTATTCGCGTCTCGACGGTGTAGACAACGTGAGCCTGAGCATTCAGAAACGCGTCGGCGCTAATGTGGTGCGCGTCTCTGATTACGTCAGGGCGGCCGTCGAGCAGGCGCGGCGACAGCTTCCAGGCACGGTCGAGTTCGACATCACCTACGATATGTCGAAGTACGTCCGCAATACGGTCGCCGACTTGGAGAATAACATCCTGGCTGCCTTGATTCTCGTCACGGGTGTCCTGGTGCTGTTCCTGGGCTGGCGGTCCAGCACGATCGTGGCCATGATCATTCCGCTGAGCATGCTGATCACATTCTTTCTGGTCCAGGCGCTGGGCCTCACACTGAACATGATCGTGCTGTTCAGCTTGGTGCTGGTCCTCGGCATGTTGGTAGACAACGCCATCGTGATCGTAGAGAACATCTTCCGCCACCTGCAACTGGGTTACGGCCGGCTCGAGGCCGCCATTCTGGGTGCGCGAGAGGTGGCTTGGCCCGTGGCGACGTCCACGTTCACCACGGTGTGCGCCTTCTTGCCGCTGATGTTCTGGCCGGGCATCATGGGCGACTTCTTGAAGTATCTGCCGATCACTCTAACGCTGGGTTTGCTCGCTTCGCTGTTCGTAGGGCTGGTATTCAATCCGGTGATCTGCTCGGTCTGGGCCGGTGCCTCTGCGAAGCCGCGAGAAAGGGACCACTGGTTCATCCGTGGTTACCGGCGCGTGCAATATGTCGGCCTGCACAATCCCGGCGTCACCCTGTTCTTGGCGGTCTGCCTGTTGGTCAGCCTGGGGCTCCTATACGGCAAGATTGGGAAGGGGGTAGAGTTCTTTCCGGAGGGTGACCCGGAGCGCGCCATCATCAGCGTGCGCACGCCGCAGGGCACGAACATTCACGAGACAGATCGAATCACGCGCGTGATCGAGGAGCGTCTCGAACCCTACAGGACGTGGCTCAAGCACACCATCACTAACGTGGGCTCATCCGGAGGCGGCCTGGACCTGATGGCGAGCGCCGGGGGGCCGCATCTGGC
>CAZGRF010000022.1:0-5312 GCA_964527825.1 uncultured Pirellulales bacterium | reverse complement strand
CGTCGGGACGTATCGCCAGTACAATGATGAGTACGATATCACCGTGCGGCTGCCGCTGAGCGACCGAACCAAGGTTGACGATCTCTACCGTCTGCGCGTTCCCAATACCGCTGGTGACGCCGTTCCACTCAGCTCGCTGGGAACCTTCCGGTACCAGGGTGGCTTTGGCACGATTAACCGCGTCGATCAGAAGCGTGTCGTTACACTCACCGCCGATGCGGAAGGCCGGCTCAGCTCCGAGGTTCTGGCCGATGTCGAGAAGCGGCTCGCTACGTTGGAGCTCCCAGCGAACTACGAGGTTAGCTACGCCGGGGAGAAGGAAGAACAAGACAAGGCTCAGGCGTTTCTCAAGAAGGCATTTGTGGTCGCTCTGCTGTTGGTCATCATGATTCTGGTGATCCAATTCAATTCGCTGACGGTGCCGGTGATCATCATGACCACGGTGGTTCTGTCGCTGATCGGCGCGCTGATGGGACTGTTGGTCTGCGGTCTACCTTTCGGCATCATCATGACAGGCATTGGCGTCATCAGTCTGGCCGGCGTGGTCGTCAACAATGCAATCGTCCTGCTGGCCTATACGCGACAGTTGCAGGCACGCGGAATGGACGTGTTCTCAGCCGCCGCCGAGGCCGGAGTCACACGTCTGCGCCCGGTGATGCTGACCGCAGCGACTACGATCATCGGTCTGATCCCCATGGCCATCGGTGTTTCTTACGATTTTCATACGCTGAGCTGGGCGACCAAGAGCGAATCCGCGCAGTGGTGGCGCAACATGGCGGTGGTTGTCATCTTCGGCTTAGGTTTTGCCACGATCCTGACACTGGTGGTGGTTCCGTCGCTGTATGTCACGCTCAGCCGCCTGGCGATGCGGTTTGGGTTAGGCCGCGTGCGCACGGAGCAGCCCGCCAAGACGGATGCGAATGTAGCCACCGCCTGACCGCTGCCGTGCTGTCTGCGCGCGGCGGGGACCACGAGCCGTGTCGACTCCCGGTCCCCTGGCACGCTGTCACTGTGGTTGGCTCGGAGGGCTACTTTTGGCAGCTATCCAACCACGTGTACATCAACTCAATCAGATCGTCGAAATCCACTTTGCCGTCGCCGTTCAGATCCCGGCATAGGATGCAATCGGACTCAGGCACGAAGAAGTAATCCTCGGTTTCTCCGATCTCGAATCCTGCGGCGGGCCCCGAGCCGGCATTGCCTCTCACGCCGGGGTTCTCACCGCCTTTGAAGGGTTTCTCGGACAACGTGATCCTCATCCAGACTTCCTCGGGTCCTTTCTCCGGGTGCCATGACGTGAAGGCCGGCGCGCTGATCTGGTGCAATCCGGCCGACAAACCGAATAGAAGCTGGTTCCGCACGGCCCACTCGGAGACATTCCGCTCGCCGTCGCCCATCTCCGGATCGGTGGAAGTGTCGTCATCCCAGTCGCCGTCGCGGTTGAAGTCGATCCAGACGTTGACCCAGAGGTCCTGGTTGGGATCGATGACGTTGACCAGGTAGTCGAAGCTCGCCCAGCCGCATTGAGGCATGGCGATCGGGAAGATCACGCCGTCGTCGCCCCTGTCCTGGTCGGCTCTGTCGGCGGCCGGTTCGATGTTGTTGACACCGTCTTCGTCCGGGCCGGTGTCGGCCTCGATCTCCAGCGAGACGGTTTCACCGAGATGCGCCACGGCCAGCGGATGCAAGTGAACCGGTCCGATGGGCCGACCGTCCGCGTCGCTGAACAAGGTGGGGAAGTGCGCGTCGACCACGCCGGAGGCGCCGCCGACATAGGCGGTCATGCGCGTCTCACGCAATCCATCGCTGTCCGGTGCGTCACCTACGTCGAATTCGGCTGCTGCGGACGCTTCGCAGGCAGTGGTCAGCACGCCTTGCCCCGTGGCGGTCCCGTACCCACCGACTTCGATCAGATAGGACTGGCCCGCGGCGACATCGAGCGTCACCTGTGACTGCAGCCGGCAGAAATCATCGTTGGCTGCGATCAGATCCTTGCCGCTGGGCGGACACGCGGCGCCGCGGTAGACGGCCAGCATGGTGTCATATTCGCTGCCGCAGAGGCTCACCGTGGCGACGCCGGTGCACGAAGGTGTATAGCGGTACCAGAGATTGGGACTGCTCATAACGACGCCCAAGCCGTCGGGTGTAGCCTGTCGCGTATCGAACGGCAGGTTCGTGACCTCTCCGACCGGCAGCGCGTATTGACAGTCGTCATTGTTCACTCCGCTGGAGGCAAGCTCCGCGATCTCCGCCGGCGTCAGGGCTCGTGTGTATAGATGCACGTCGTCCAGGGCCCCCTCAAAGTAGTTCTCCGGGCTTTTCGCGCCGTCGAATGTGTCCGCCTCGGAACCGACGCCCAGAAAGCCGAATCGCGGGACGCCACTGCCGAACGTGCTGCCGGCGCGTGTGCTGGCATCTGCTCTGCCGTCGATGTAGATCATCATCCCGCCGTGGTCAAAGACGGCGGCGATGTGGTGCCATTGGCCGTCGTCGACACGCGTGCGGCTGGCAAGGTCCGCCACGCCCGCGTCGGTGGCGACGCCCCAGCCGATATGACCGGCGTCGGCGGCCGCTCCGTTGATCTCGAGCCGCCAGTAGTCGCTGCGGTCGAAAGAGAAGATGATCTGGTCGTTCTCGTTGCCGGTTCGGACCCATGTGGCCACCGTTACCTCGGTGTTGCCGATGCGGCCGTAGTAGACATTGGCGATCGCGACATAGTCGTCACGCCCGTCAAATGCCAGGGCGCCGCCGTCGATGCCTGTTGTCCAGGTGGGACCGCCACGCAAAACGCCACGGACGTTGTTACCCGACGAGTCTGAGGCAATCGTCCCGGAGGTCTCGTCGAGCTTCCACCAGCCCACAAGCTGTGGCTCGGCGCCGGGGCTTACCTGTGCCAGGCACAGCGCCGTCGCGCAAAAGCCGATAGTAAGCATCCTAAACATCACGACACTCCTTTCTGTTCTAAGCGCCCCATCCGTCGGCCTCGTGCCATTAGGGCGCAGTCATACCTCGCGATTCTGAATTCCAATGTGCCCTCCGTCCCCTCAGATGAGCCGTTCTGATGCTCGTGATCGTTTTCATCTTCACGGAGCATCCGTCGTCGTGTACACGCTTTGCCGAAGATCGGGTCGGACGCGTCCTCCCGTTCGTGTCACGGCTACAATGGTAGTGCCGTTTGGCCTCGGACGCGTAACGGGTTTTCTTGCGGACGAGGGCGCATTCTTGCAGGCACGGCGGTGTGGAGACCGGACCCTGCCTACGCCGGCGAGAAAGGGCCGGAGTCCGGTCGTTCGCCACCCAACCGCGCTTCAGAAGACAACAAAAACCTTCAATAACCACCCATTGTGTGTTACAAGCGGTGGATGACGACCCGACGACTCATCGACGATGCCTGCCGTCGAGGGATTGTGGATTGTGAAGAGGCGTAGGTTGGGAGGTCTGCCTCTCTTGTCTTTGCGTCATGACCGTTTTCAAGAAGGAGGCCACTTTGGCAAGAACGAACTACAAATTCGAGAAACGCAGGAGAGAACTGGCCAAGAAGAAGAAGAAAGAGGAGAAGCAGCAACGCAAAGAGGAAAAGGGCAAGGCCGCGTCGATGGGGGATGAAGAATCGTCGCCGGAGGAGTCTCAGACCGGCCAGGAATAGGCGCCAGGATTTCCGATTGACGATTTCGGATTGCAGGTTGGTCTGTGTCGCTGCCGTCAACTCGCAATCCGAAATCTGGAATCCCCAATCGGCCCCCTGCTCTACAGAGGCTTTTCGTTCAGACTTATTCGAGGGGATCGCCCGTGACCTGGACGTCGTCAATGTTCCAGCCACAATAGGTTACAGTATCATCGGTCGGGCCGATGCCCCAGCGGAAATACACGGTCTCCTGTCCATCGGCAACCGAGGACGGGACGGTGTATTCGACAAACTGCCAGGTACTGTCGGAGATGTGCGAGTAACCGACCGTCCACATGTCAACCCAGTTGACGCCGTCATTGGAGGCTTGGACACAGGCGTAGTCATAAGGTGACTCGACGCCGAGCCAGCGCCAGAAGCTCAGGCGCACATGCTCGAACCCTCGGCAATCGATCGGTCCTGCGGTTGCGTACCGTGTCTCCTGCAAGTTGTTCCCATAGTCGCCGTCGAGCGCGTATCCGACGAGTGACTCGCCTGTATGGGCTGACGACGGGTCGCCCTTCCAGGAGCCCGTTCCGGCCGGCGCACCCCACGACCATCCCTCGTCGAGCTGCCAGCCGGGGTCGGTGTCCATTGTGGCGTAGTATATCGCATCCGGCAGCACCGATACTGACAGACTACGGCTGGTCTGTCGGATACCGTCCGTCACCAGGAACGAGAAGGTGTACGTGTTGAAGACCTGATCGGCGGCCGGTTTCCACGAGACCGTCAGGGTCTCGGCGTCAAAGCTGGCGCCCTCGGGCATGTTGCCGACCACAAAACGCAGGGGCTGATTTCCCGCGCTCGATGCGCGCAGCTCGAAGTCAAGTCTCTGTCCGGGCGTGACCTGATCGGGCACAGCTATCGGATCCAGTATCGGACCCATCGCGGTCGATCCCGAACACTGCGGATCGTGACGCATCATACCCCAGTCGATTGTGCCGGCGTCGTACTGCCCCGGCAGGTCCACGACGTGGAAGCGATAGTCATAGCCGGCCATCAGCAGTTCGATGTCGCCGTCCTGGTCCAGGTCCTCCAGCGCCGGTGCACAGTAAGGCCCGCAGGGCAGATTGAACATCGGAAATCCCAGCGCGGTCGAGCCGTCCTGCTCCCAGGCCATAGTCGGCCTGCCTGCAATGGTCGCGAGGAGTTCCTTGCCGCGGTCCCCGTCGATGTCCCCGATCAGCAGGGCGCCGAATTGGGGATCGCCCAGGATGGGCTTGGGGAACCCCAGCTCAGTCAACTGCCGACCGCGCTCGTCCAAGGCGTAGACGAGAGTGTAACTGAAGCCATCGGACTCGACGTAGTTGCTAACGTAGACCTCACTGTCTCCATCGCTGTCGATGTCTCCGACGGTCATCGCGCCGCCGTTGTCGAGGGAGTCGCCGATCCGCGTCGTCCATACGGTCGTGCCATCAACACGGACCGCCTGAACGCTGTCCTCAGTGCAGAACACCATTTCGAGTTGGCCGTCGCCATCCAGATCAGTGACAGCCGTGCCCCTGGCGCCGCCTCCGCGCCATCGTTTGACCTGCTGGCCTTGGTGGTCGAGAATGTACGTGTAGATATTGCTCATGCCGGGGCCGTATCCGCACAGCGCGATCTCCACGTCTCCGTCCTGGTCGAAGTCCGCCACGCTCATCGGGCC